>JBDOMT010000276.1:0-10071 GCA_039831705.1 Pirellulales bacterium
CTACACACTACACACTACACACTACACACTACACACTACACACTACACACTACACACTACACACTACACACTACACACTACACACTACACACTACACCTCATGCCCACCCTCGAACAACTTTGCGACTGGGACCAACGTCATTACTGGCATGCGTTTACGCAGATGGCCGACTATCGGCCGTTGGTAATTGAAAAAGCTTCTGGCTGCTGGCTTTACGACACGGCAGGCAAACGCTATCTCGATGGTGTCAGCAGCCTGTGGTGTAACGTCCATGGCCACCGCCACCCACGCATTGATGCTGCAATTCGAGCCCAACTTGATTCTGTTGCCCATTGCACTTCGCTCGGACTGACCAACCCCACCGGAATTCTGTTGGCCAAACGTCTAGCAGACCTGTCACCTGGCAACCTGCAGCATGTTTTCTTCGCTTGCGATGGTTCAAACGCGGTAGAAGTGGCACTGAAAATGGCTTTTCAGTACTGGCAACAGTGTGAACGGCCGCAGCCCAAAAAAACCACCTACGTTGCCCTGGGCGACGCCTATCATGGCGATACCCTTGGCAGTACGAGTGTCGGTGGGATCCCCCTGTTCCATGCGATATTCAGTCCTCTGCTATTCGATGTCTTGCGCGTCGCCACGCCAGATGCCCATCGGCTGCCGGCAAATGTCACAGCAGAAACTGCCTGCTCCCACTACCTGCAGGAACTAGAGCAATTGCTCGCTGAGCGACATGAGGAGATAGCAGCCGTGGTCATCGAACCGCTGGTCCAAGGCGCAGCGGGCATGATTCTGCATCCAGATGGCTACCTGAGGGGAGTGCGTCAATTGACCCGTCAATACGACGTCTTGCTAATCGCCGATGAAATTGTTACCGCGTTCGGTCGCTCAGGCCAAATGTTCGCCTGCAATCAAGAGCAAGTGGTACCTGACCTGATGTGCCTGGGAAAAGGAATCACCGGTGGCTACCTGCCCTTAGCAGCCACGTTGGCAACCGAGGAAGTTTACTCTGCCTTCCTCGGACCAATCTTCCCGGAGCCGGGTGAAAATCAAAAAACTTTTTTTCACGGGCATACCTATGGGGGTAATCCCCTGGCTGCCGCAGCCGCCTTGGCATCACTGGACGTTCTTGAAGAAGAAGGCGTACTAGAAAAGCTACCCGCTAAATCGGCACACCTGGCCAAAATTCTTGCAGCATGCCAGAGCTTGCCACAGGTCGAATCAACACGTCAACTCGGCATGCTTGCCGCAATCGACATGTGCACCGAACATAGAAGCGACCGGTGGGAAGCATCCCGAATAGCCCAAAAGGTCTGCCAGAAAGCGCTCGAACACAATCTTTGGATACGTCCCTTGGGAGGCACCCTCATCATCGTTCCCCCCCTGGCCATTGACCAAGACGAGCTGGAACATTTAGAGAAATCTCTGATCGAAAGCATTGTCGATTGTTAATGGGCTGGAAAATTTAATGCCCAAAGGTAACGATCACATCAGCCGCCGGGCGTTAGCCCCCGGTTTTGTGGCGTGTTCTGAGTTCAGAACCGGGAGCTAACGCCCAGCGGCTGATTAAAAACCATTGTTAACTGAATATTAGAACTAAACACTTTACCACCATGCCTCACCAACTTCGTTTTCTGCTCATCCAAATCCGTAGCACAGACGATCCAATTCGGATTCAAGAAGTGGGCTGTTTTTGCCGCGCCCTGGGATGCCAGCCGGAACAAGTAGCCATCTTCGATTTACTGACCGGTGTACCCGACAAGGCCCTGCTAGAAACGGTCGACGCGGTACTCATCGGCGGCAGCGGAGACTACTCGGCCGCGGGAGAAAGTTCGTGGCTTGAACGTACGCTCGTTGGACTGCGTGTACTCTATTCTCTACGTAAACCAACCTTCGCATCATGCTGGGGCTTTCAAGCACTGGCCCGTGCCCAAGGAGGACGCTGCATTCACGATCCGGCCCATGCCGAACTGGGAACCATCCAGTTACAGCTTACCCCTGCGGGTCGCGACGATCCGCTGTTCGGTGCACTGCCCGAACCTTTCCTGGCCCAAGCGGGCCATGAAGACCACGTGGTAGAGCTTCCCCCCGGTGCGGTGCTACTCGCATCCTCGCCATGTGTGACCCAGCAAGCGTTCAAATACGCCGACGCCCCAATCTATTGCACTCAGTTCCATCCTGAACTTGACCGCCAAGCCTTCCTCGAACGTGTCGCAGCCTATCCTCGCTACGTCCAACAAATTTCCGGACTTTCACTCGAACAGTTTTCCAGCCAATGCCAGGAAACTCCCGAAGCCAACGAGCTGCTCCGGCGGTTTGCCAAGTGGATCGCAGAGGGGGGCTCGTAATACGAACGACATGATGGCTCCTTTTTAGCCAGAGGCTTTCATTGTGAACCACCTCTTCTTAATTTCTTTCAGCTGATGCTAGTAGGTTCTAAATTTCGTGAGCCTCGAAATAAAAACCTTCACTCTTGTTGGCATCAATGGCATGAGGGTGGCACCGACAGTCGTTCGTATTGGACTTTGCCTGCGTGCAAACTTATTCGAACGATTGTCGGTGCCACCCAAAAAATCAACACAAATATTTTTGCTTGGCCTTACTTTATCGTATAGCGCATAAGATTGTTTACGCCGACAGGTGTCTATTCATCCATGATCGTGCTTGCTTTCGTCACGGTTGCACTCTTATTCTGAGGCGTGTCCATTCTCGGCATCTTGCAACGCCTGCTTGACGCGTCGTTCGACGAACTCTCCATGAAGTCTCAGGTTATAAAATTCCTCCATGTAAGCCAGTGGCACACAATCGAGTTCGTCCAGTTCCTGTTCCATCCGAGCGAGTGTGACAGCGTGTTTTTGCAAGACCTTGAGCTTGGCATGTCGACGCAATTCTCCCTCGATCTCACGCAATATTTCATACCAACGGTAGATTCTCGAACGAATGCGCCAGCGATAAAGGGGGGGTGCCAACTTCAGCAGTGGGATCATCAGGGCCACGATCGGGAGCAAGAATATTTTGCTCCGATCGATACCAGCAGCCACCCAAAAAGGCAAGTATTTTTGTAAAAATGGAGGCCCCGACTCGAAATAGATACGAGCCGATTCGTTGAGCGGAAACTCCACGAATTCGGTTGTAGGAAATTGGCCCGCTCGAACCAGAGTGTTTCCTTTGGCATGAACCGCAGATACCACCTTCAGCAGCAGTGGCACCAGCGAATCATGAAGATGGGGTGCCGCAACTAAATTGGCCACCGGCGCGATCAATTGCACGTCGTGCGATGGCTGGTCTGTTTCTAAGTCGATGACCCCCCGTTCCAGGGTGACGCTGCAAAGGAAAGGGTGTCGGTGAGGGTATGCTTCGGATCGGTCCAGACTCATCAAACGCAACTGGCCATCCTGCAATAATTGACGAACGATGGGTGCAGTGGGCGAAATGACAAAAATGGCCGCGTCGATCTGGCCGTCGGTCAATTGATGGGCCGCCTCCTTACCACCCACCGGAATGATTCTGGTACGATCGGAAAGATCGATTCCATTTTCCTCCAACAGAATCTTGGCAACCGACTGGTTACCACTCCCATCTTTGCCAATGGCAATTCTCGCACCACGTAAACGGCGCAGATCGTGATAAGGTTCGTCCGATCGATAAAACACCCAAACCGGTTCAAAATAGAGACTGGCAATGGCCTCAATCTGGTTCGATGGCAAGGCGACCTCCGGCGCGGTTCCTCCTTGCACAATAGCCAAATCAACAGCTGGATCGGATGCTAATAGCCGGTAATTATCCAACGACCCGGCCGTCATCTGGATCTCAAGCGTGATGTCATGCTGAGCGAGCAAAACCGCGTATTGCTCGGCGAACCGGTAATAGGCTCCATCCTGACTCCCCGCTGCGATGACAATCGTTCTCGGGGGAGCCGGCTCTAACAAGAACCAAGTCAACGCAAACCCGGCCACGACCACCAGGAATCCACCACTCCATACCTTGAACCAGAGATGGCGAAATTGGCGTCTCGTATCCAGCAGCCGTTGAGTCACCAAGTCTCTACGCGGAAGTGCCATTGCACGCAATTTCATGTTGGGGCTAGAAGGGCCGAGCAACAATCATGGCAGAAATTGTGACATTTAACAACAGACCAATCAATTCTCCAAGCGGGGTTTCCGCTTGCGGAACATGCTCCTGCTGGGATCGGTACGAGGAACAGTTGTGTTGTCGATAGGTCGGGCTTGGAAATCGTCAGGGCGTGCATTCGCCCCCAACTTCACCAAAGTACTGCCCGGATGCCACCCCATCAGGTTGAGAAATTCGTCCAGGGTAATCGTTTCCACACCCAAAGTGTCGGCCTGCTTGCTCATGGCATTCCAACCTTTGCGAATCGCACCTTGGCGCGGATCGCGGGGATGATCGCCCAAAATCAAGTAGCGTGTGTGAACGGTCATGTCGCCAACGATCTTGCCATCTTCTCCAAGAGCCGCATCCACTCGTCCATTGTTGATTTTGATAATCGACTGGAGTTGATTCAATTCGCTTTTGCCATCGTCATCAAAATCGATGATGCCCGTGATGGCGAATCCAACTTTACGCCCTCGATCCCAAACCTGGCTATAAATTTTATCGCCTGGCAGCAGAGGCTTGGTCGAATCGTCTTGCGTAATTCGCCCCTCAGCCATATGGGCACCCAAAATTCGTGTGACTTCGATGCTCCCTTTTTTGGCCGCCTTCACCGGATTATTGCCGTCTGCACCAAAGACGCTAAAAGTAATTTGCGGACGCAAATGGTCTGCGTCACCCAAATCGATCCAAACTGTGCCGTAACGCTGATTCACCCAGGTGATCCGCCCATCGGCAGGCTGGGCAATCGGATCGGGATCAAGTTGTCGCGATCTGAGAATTTCATTGGAGTGCCCCAGTTGGGCAAACTGATCCCGCAGCTTTTTCATTTCATCATCATGTTTTGCCACCATACTGTCATACTTGTCACGCTGTGCGCTAAGTTGACCAGCAATCTCATCTTTTTCTGCGTTGATCCGAGTGTAATCTTCTTTGAATTTATTGCCTTCGCTGGTCCGATCTTGTTTGGCTTTGACGGCCTCTTGCTGGTACTGTTTTATCTGAGCTTCTTTTTCCGCCTCGATAGCATACAATCGATGTTTCAGTTTGCTCACCGCATCTTTGGCGGCAATTTCGTTGCTCACCATTTTATCGTTGTCAGCCGACATATACTCTAAAATTTTGCGATACGCGAGTTGATCGTCCTCAAACGTACTGCCATATTTCTGCATGTCCTCATCGAATGACTTCTGCAGTGAATCGAGTTGATCCCCTGCCTCGAAGCCCATCCACTGTTTGTACGAGTTGGCTTCGTTCTGAGCCAGGTTGGAGGCCTGACGTGCTTCCTGAGAACTACTCTCAGCACTATTCGCACGTGCTTGAGCCGTTTTCTTTGCGTTGTTCACCAACAACAAACCAACGCCCAGGCCGATTACCAGCAGCGTCAACACAATGACGATCGCCTGCATAGTTTGATTGTCACGGGATGCCACGATTCGACCTCTTCGCTGGTTCCTACGAATATCATGCCAACACCAAAAGGTCCAATGGGCCCTATCAACCCCTCTCCGGATTGGACCGGATAGTAGGAGCCTCTGAGAAATTGCACCGCGGCTGCATGGAAAGTATAGATTTGTCCTAAGTCGAGCTTAGTTGGGCAATTAGGGAGTGTCAAGAATTGCCGCTATTTCCACAAAATAGGTGGGATGCTGCAGATCATAGGCTTTGGTGAGTGCCAATCACCTATCGGCTTGTTGATTTATTACTCAAAAGGTGACGATCACATCAGCCATCGGACGTTCGTCCCCCGTTTTGTGGCGTGTTTTAGGTCAGAACCGGGGGCTAACGCCCTGCGGCTGATAAAATCAACAAGCCGCTATGCCAGCGGCACAAAAGGGCTTAGATTGGGGGGTTCCAACCTGTCTATGGTAGCCACATAACTGACCTCTGACCTCTACTCTCTATGCCCAAGCCCTTAAAACAAGCCCAACTGCCTGGAATGGAATGGGATGAACCCTCAGGAGGGCCAACCGACAAATTCGCCGACAAGAACCCTGAGGACTCTTCGAAAGAAACCCTCTCAACCGTTCAAACCGAGCCCCAGGCTCCCTCAACAGGCTCCTCTCCACAGGCTGACCCTGTCGGCGTTTCTGCTTTGGCTCCAACTATTCATAAGCCCCATGATGAGTGGACCTGCTACGTCGTGGACTCTCACTCGCTGATTTACCAGGTTTTTCACGCACTGCCCGAGATGTCCAGCCCGCATGGCGAGCCGGTGGGCGCTCTCTACGGTTTTCTGCGCGACATCGTTTCCCTACTAGAAACTCACCAGCCAGATGCCCTCATCTGTGCTTTCGATCTGCCTGGGCCAACCTTTCGGCACGAACTTTACGATCAATACAAGGCCAATCGTGACAGCATGCCAGAAGAGTTGGCCTCCCAACTGCCCAAAATACGCGAATCGCTCGCCGCCATGGGAATCCCCATCGTTGAGAAGAGCGGCTATGAAGCGGATGACCTGCTAGCAACCTTGGCCCGACTCTGTGACGAGAGGGAAGGGCGTTGCTTGTTAGTCACGGGCGACAAGGACTGCCGGCAACTGATCACACCTCGAGTGGCTGTCTACAATATCCGCAAAGATTCCATCTACGATGCAGAATCCCTTCTTACCGATTGGGGAGTCCGCCCAGATCAGGTCATCGACTTTCAAGCGCTGGTGGGGGATAAGGTCGATAACGTGCCAGGCGTTCCTCTGATTGGGCCCAAAATCGCCCAAGAATTGCTCACCCGATATGGCTGCCTGGATGATGTCCTCGAGCATGCCCAAGAGGTCAAACAAACCAAACGGAGAGAAAATCTAATCGAGTTTCGCGAGCAGGCGCTCCTTTCACGGCGACTGGTGGCCTTGGATCCACATGTTCCCATCGATCCTGATTGGAATGCAGCCCGCCCGGGAAGCATGGACCATCCTCGACTGGCTCAGATGTTTGCCCAATTTGGTTTTCGATCCTTGGCCGAACGGGTGGCGGCACTGGACCAGCAGACGGTTTCTCCCAGCCCAACCTCTACGACCACCGCCCATTACACACTGGTCGATACTGCAGAAAAATTCCAACAGTTGACTCATCAACTGGGACTATTAGCAGCACAACGCACCTTGCTCTCTATTGACACCGAAACCACCTCGCTCTCCCCTCGATCGGCAGAAATCGTGGGCTACGCATTGGCCTGGCAATCGGGGCTCACATGGGAGTCCGATCCCCGGGAGCAGCCTGCCGGCCAGCAGCCACAAGGTCTGTCCGATTCTCAACCAATAGAAACCTTTTATGTACCAGTTCGAGGCCCTCAGGAAGATCGGGTGCTCGACCATGAACTGGTCCGCCAAGCCTTGCAACCGTTCCTCGAAGACCCCCATTTGCCAAAAATCGGCCAGAACCTGAAATACGATCAGGTTGTTCTGCGTAATGCAGGAATCCAATTGGCAGGCGTGGTCTTTGACACCATGGTAGCCAGTTACCTATTGGATGCCGGCCAGCGCAGTCACAATCTCGATCAACTGGCCCAGCGCTACTTAGGACATACCACCACCAAGATCGATTCACTCATCGGCAAGGGCAAAGACCAGCTGCGTATGGACCAGGTCGCAGTGGAGCAGGTAGGTCCCTATGCGGCGGAAGACGCTGAAATCCCCTTACGTCTGTTTCCCTTGCTGTCCGCAGGACTCGCCCAGCAAGGACTTGCTACGCTCAATGCCTCAGTCGAAGTACCACTGATTGGGGTACTGGCCGACATGGAATATTTGGGCGTTTCCATCGACATTCACCGGCTCCAGCAACTCAGCGGCCAGTATCACGAAAAACTGACCCAACTGACCACCGAAATCGAAAAGCTGGCAGGCCACCCACTGAACATCGCTTCTCCCAAACAATTGAGCAAGCTGCTCTTTGACGAGCTGAAGTTGCCTGTGATTAAAAAAAACAAAACAGGTCCCAGTACCGATGCGAGCGTGCTGGCAGAACTGGCGGATCTGCACCCATTGCCGGCAAAAATCGTCCTTCATCGTCAATTTGCCAAGCTACTCAACACCTACGTCGATGCTTTGCCCGAATTGGTTCACCCGAGCACAGGCCGGGTCCATGCCGCACTGAACCAAGTCGTGGCAGCTACCGGCCGTCTAAGTTCCAGCAATCCCAACCTGCAGAACATTCCAGTCCGCACCCTGGAAGGCCGTGAAATCCGCTCTGCATTTCGCGCCCGTGGGCCACACGCCCATGGACTGGGCAACAACCGGACCGAGCCTTGGAAATTATTGGCAGCAGACTACTCCCAAATCGAATTACGAGTACTGGCCCATCTGTCAGGCGATCAGACTTTAACCAGCGCCTTTGCCGCTGGCGAAGATATTCACACCTTAGTCGCCAGCCAGGTCGAGGGCGTCCCCCTCGATCAGGTCGACCGTGACATGCGGCGACGAGCGAAAGGAGTCAATTTCGGCATTCTTTATGGACAGAGCCCGTTTGGTCTGGCAAAAGCGTTGGGCATTGCCCAAGAAGAGGCCGCCCAATTCATCGAAACTTATTTTGCCCGATATCCGGATGTACAAGCGTTTCTGGCCACTACCCTCAACCAGTGCCGGGTGCAAGGATTTGTGACCACCCTGCTGGGCCGGCGACGATCTATTCAGGGCGTAAGGTCGGTCCCCGCAGATTTCCGGGATCCCAAAACGGGCAACTTACGACAACTCAATCTGCCTGAGCGAACTGCAGTGAATACGGTGATCCAGGGCTCCGCGGCCGACCTGATCAAACTGGCCATGATCGGTGTGCACCATCGATTGAGCCAGGAAAAGTTTCCTGCGAATATGATTCTGCAAATCCACGATGAATTGTTGCTGGAAGTCGATCCCACATCGATCGACCCTCTGGCCCGAATGGTCAGTCATGAGATGTCCCAAGTGATGCAACTCAATGTGCCACTGAGTGTCGACATAAAATGGGGCGACAACTGGGCGGACTGCGAGCAATGGGAGGAGTGATGCACATCCTCGGTATCGTCGGTGGCATTGCCAGCGGAAAATCGACCGTCTCCACTCGACTGAGTGAACTGGGGGCTGTGGTACTCGACGCCGATAAGGCGGCCCATGAGGCTCTCAACCAGCGTGATGTCCAAAAGGCCCTGGTTGCCCGCTGGGGCCCTGAAATTCTGGATGAACAAGGACTAGTCGACCGAAAAGCGATAGCTGGACGCATTTTTGCCACTTCTGTTGAAAACCCGGAAGATTTGTCCGATCAGCAAGCACAGGCCCAGAGTAACCGCCTGTTCCTCGAGCAAACAATCCACCCGCGAGTCCGCCAGCAGTTTGTGCAAAAAATAGAGCAACTCACCAAGCGAGGTGCAGCGATTGCCGTCATTGACGCTCCCTTGCTCCTTGAGGCTGACTGGGGATCAGTCTGTGATGACATCGTGTTTGTCGACTGTCCCGTGGAAACTCGGCTTGAACGGGCCCTCTTGCGAGGTTGGACAAAACGACAATTCTACCAACGTGAGGCGGCCCAATGGCCGATAGAAGAGAAACAGCGTGCCTCGACAATCCGATTTGACAATTCGGGAATTTCCGAATCAGAGCTTGTCCAGAGAGTGCAACAATTGTGGGACAACCTGACGGCCTGTTAAATCGGAACAAAAAACCTAGACGACGCATTTCATCCCGATACACCCACTCAGGGACACCGTTCGATTCGACCAATAAGAATAGCTTGAAATGCCAGAAATTGAAAAAGCTACCTTCACACACAGCCCTTTGCTTGCCATACTGGCAGTAGCAGGGTGCTGGTTAACCATTACCTCACCCTAACTTTTCGTTCCCTCCCCCCATATACCACAATTGGCTGGCCCCTTAGGGCTACCTGCAGATCGATTGGTGGCCACTCGCGTGGTGCCACTCGCGTGGTGCCACTCGCGTGGTATCTGGCCAACCCCACCTCCCACCAAAATACTATCCCCCAGCTACTACCCCCCCCTCC
>JBDOMT010000461.1:0-2324 GCA_039831705.1 Pirellulales bacterium
CTGGCCAATTTAGGCTGGATAAAGAAGGCAATGTCGTCAATGACGGCGGGTTGAAATTGCAGGCGTACCCATTTGATGCAAATGAGGTTCGAAGCAGTCTTCGTTCCGATCTTCAAATCCCTCAAGGAACTTTGCCTCCGCGAGGCACAGCGACGATGAACTTGGTCGCAAATCTCAGTTCAACGACGGCCGTAGGCCCCGCCTTCGACGTCGCCAGTCTGAATACAACAACCGATCATGCATCTACGATTCAAGTTCATGATTCCTTGGGGCAAAAGCACGATCTGACGATGTACTTTACACGTACGGCAACCGGTTGGGATATCGTATCGCTCCAAACGGCGATACGGTCAGCACCCACAATTTTAGCTTGAGCCATCACCCACTTCTTATCTGCGCCGGCGATGACAAAGCCCTGCACCTCTTTGGCATCAAGAGTCTGCAAGCGTCCACCAACATCGCGAAACTTTAGCAGCACCTGGCTATCAGCAACTTCCATCGACTCATAACGCGGACTTTCGTGGACAATATCAAGTTGGTAATCGTGGGCCAATGCCCAGCGTGCCAATCGGTTGGCCACTTCCATCTTATTACGCGGATGGATGTCTGCGGCATCTCCTATGTCGATGATCACCGCCTCTCCTGTATGGTCAAGCTTATCCATCGCCATGGTCTGCGCCTCACGGAGTTCGGCCCAAGCAGACTCACCAGGTTCAACCCGCTCACGCATAAAGTCTGCCAGTTGCACCCAGTAAAAAGAAAATTCGCCCTGCTTCCCACCGTCTCGCCCCCAATCGGTCCGCCAATTTTGGATCATCAATGGAAACATATCTCGATATTGAAAGGCACGACTGGCGTTGGATTCTCCCTGATACCAGATAACTCCACGCAATGCATAAGGCAGTACAGGCATAAGGCGACCATGGTAAAGGTTGCCTGGTCGTTGGTTTCCCGTCATTGGATTTCTCCAACGGGGTCTGCGGGGTGGATTCTTTCCTTGTTGCTTGGCCGTCGCAGCCTTCTTTTTCCACTCCTTCAGACGCTGCTGATATTTGGCTTGTGCGGTCGTTTCGTCAAACTCAGCTTCGATTTTTTCCCATCGTGCCATGAGTGGCTGGTACATCGGCTTGTTTTCAAGCCGATCCCTGCGAATCCAGGCTTCGCAAGCGGAACCACCCCAAGCATTGTCAATCAGACCGATCGGTACATCTAAAATCTGATGCAGTTGTCGGCCAAAATAGTACCCAACCGCCGAAAATGATCCCACCGTCTGAGGTGTGCAGAGCTGCCATTGACCATCCACATTTCGGGTGGGTGTCTGACTGGCGGGTGTGTTCACTGTGAGCAGTCGCATATTGGGGAACTTGGCAGAAGCCACCGCCAATTCGGAATTAAAGCTGGGATTGACATCAAACTGCATGTTCGACTGGCCCGAGCAAAGCCATACCTCGCCAGCCAATATGTCCTTGACCTTCAACTGATTCTGACCCCCGTTCTGTTTGCCCCCGTTCTGTTGGCCTGTGACCACCAACGTCCTGGGTTCCCCAACCGTCAAAGGATCGAGAGTCACACGCCAGTTTCCCTCGTCATCGGCAACAGTGGTGTGCGTTTGCTGATCGATCGTCACGGTCACTTCTTCTCCCGGATCTGCCCAACCCCAAATAGGAAGGGGCATCTCACGTTGCAGCACCATGTGATCGCTGAGAATCGTTGGCAATTTCACGTCAGCCAGACAAATGGCAGGAGCCAGCATGAGCCCAACGCCACAGCATCCCAAGATCCAGAATTTAAAGATCCAAGCCAATGGCAACATCCGCCAGTTCTGAGCACACTCCGTCGCAGGAATCTTTCTATTCATCTGGCAATTGTTCATTGGATGCATTCTCCTATTTAATTTTTAATGGCTATTTACTTTGAGCTTACTATATGTGTAGTTCAGCGAATTGCAAAGTTGCATTCCGTCGAATATAACACCTACAGATCATTACCATCCTTTAAAGGAATCTCACCGATGGCCGCGTTTCCTGAAATTGACAAAATCCGCTACGAAGGTCCTGAGAGTAAAAATCCTCTCGCCTTCCGTCACTACGACGAAAACGAAATCGTCGCAGGTAAAACGATGCGTGACCACCTGAGGTTCAGTGTCGTTTATTGGCACACGTTTCGCAATCCGCTCTCCGACCCATTTGGAGTCGGCACGGCCCAACGCCCTTGGGAAGATGGTTCGGACTCGGTGGAGAACGCTCAAAACCGCGCTCGGGTCGCATTTGAATTCATGGAAAAATTGGGCGTGCCGTTCTACGCGTTCCATGACCGGGATGTGG
>JBDOMT010000407.1:0-10058 GCA_039831705.1 Pirellulales bacterium
ATCGTCACATTTGGGCATTATATCAACAGCCTGCAACGCGTTGAGGCTGATTTTTTTACAACCCAATTTTTAGTTGCAATGATTTACTAGCCTCCTGACCCTGGGTGAGTGCGGCGGGAGTTTGACGCATGCTTCTTGATCTGATATACAAGGAGAGCGGTGGTCTTCGCTGGGAAGTCGCTGGTAAATTCTAGCCCAATCGGTTGCAAGGGACTCCATGAGTAACGACATCAAATCAGACTCTCTGCGTGACCAGGCATATCAGCGGATTCGTGGCAAAATGGTGTTGGGAAGGCTGGCGTCCGGCAGCCAGATTTCGGAGCCGAAACTGGTGGAAATGCTGGGCATCGGTCGCACTCCCGTGCGTGAGGCCATCCAACAGTTGGAAGTTGAGGGCCTGGTCGAGCGTATCCCGCGCAGGGGTACGGTCGTGCGAGTACCCAACCGGGACGACATTGTCGACCTGTACGAACTGCGGGAAGGCCTGGAAAGTTTTGCCGTCCGCCTGGCCACTCAACGCATCGGTGCGACCGAACTGGCACGCTTGCATGCAGTCTGCACTCAACTCGAACGAATTGCAGCGGAAACCGCTTCTCAAGGTATATCTGTACTCAGCGACGATAGCATGCGGCGATTTCTGGCTGCCGACATGAGTTTTCACCTATTGCTGATCAATGCGACGGGCAACCAGCACATCATGAAACTTGTCAGCGATTCGCATGTGATGAGTCGGATTTTCAGCACCGCACGCCAGGAGCATACTCTCGACATTGTTCGGGCCGCTTTTCAAATCCACAGCGATATCTTCGAAGCGGTCGCCAGTGCGGATGCGAACAAGGCCGCAGCACTGATGGTTCGCCATATCCGACAAAGCCTGTGCGAAGCACTCGAACATTATTTTCAGCAAGCAGAACAGGTTCAACCTACAAGCGATCATCTGTTAATGGACCTTCCTCTGCCTGATGAATTACTGAAAGAAATCAACCGCATTGGATCCTTAAATGAGGAGTTCGAAGGGGATGTCAATGGATCCAGTTTGGAATCTGAGTAATAACTTTCGCGGCAGCTGACGTAGCAGAAAGCACCCGTCTCATTCTTTCATTCTTCTCTTCTAAATTCCTTGTTCAATATTCGATATTCAACTCTATCAACGAATATCGAATATCGAGCAAGGAATAATGAATTATGAAAGATGAGTAAAAGTCCATCTATTGAAAATTGTGCCCTACCCAACAGATTGTAGCACATGCCCTACCCGACTTTCCGCCGCCAAGACATCGTAATGCAACCTCTGGCAGCGCGCGAAAACAAATTTGAAATTGAGAACAAGCGAGTTCCTCCCGACCAAACACCAGATCGTTTATCGGAAGATGCCTCGGCGACCATTGCCAACTTGGTGACGCGGATTCGTACAGCCCGGGATCATAGCAAACCGGTGATGTGTACTTTCGGTGCCCACACCATCAAGAACGGTCTGGGCCCGGTGTTGATCCAACTACTTCAAGAAGGCTGGTTCACGCACCTGGCTACCAATGGTGCGGGCATCATTCACGACTGGGAATTCAGTTACCAGGGAAAAAGCTGTGAAGATGTCCAAAAAATGGTTCGACAAGGTCAGTTTGGCAACTGGGAAGAAACTGGCTTTCTGATTAATCTGGCTCTCAACGTGGGTGCCTACGAAGGCAAAGGCTACGGCGAATCCGTAGGATCCATGATTTTCACCGAAGGGCTCGATATCCCTGACGAGCAAACACTGATCACGGTGGCGAGCGGTCAACTTAAGGACAATCCTGAGCGGGCTGCGGCAGCAGCAGATTTACTGGGAGTCATTCGGCAGTTTGAATTGAAACCGGGTCGCCGATCAATCGCTCACCCGTGGAAGAGTGACTCGGCCCAAGCCCAGGCTTATGCTTTGGGAATTCCGTTTACCGGACACCCTATGTTCGGACATGATATTATCTACAATCACCCCATGAATCATGGAGCCTGTTTGGGCCGATGTGCGGAGCGTGACTTTTTAACGTTTGCCGAAAGCGTCAGCCGAATCGACGGGGGTGTCTACCTGTCGATCGGTTCGGCCGTTATGAGCCCTATGATTTTCGAGAAATCACTCTCGATCGGACAAAACGTCGCCCTGCAAAAAGGTCAGTCGATCGATCAGCATTTTATGCTAATCGTTGACCTGGCTGAATGTGACTGGGAATGGTCCCAAGGAGAACCGCCGGAAGATAACCCAGCCTACTATCTGCGTTACAACAAGACATTCAGCCGCATGGGAGGCAACATGAAGTACCTGCAAGCCGATAACCGCGATTTTTTACTCTCCTTGGTTCAAGAATTAAAGTAAGGCTTCTCTCGAATTCATGGTTCCTAGGCAAGGGTGGTATTTTGCATGTAATATCATTAAGAATAAACTCTCGCTAAGACGCCAAGATCGCCAAGACCATTCTCATCCATTCTTTGCGATCTTTGCGTCTTTGCGAGAGTAAATCTGAATTCGAGTGAAGTGTTACGAATTGGTGAGTGGCCAAGATTCAGGAGACAGAGTGTGAGGCAAGCCGAACTTTCACAATCTCGATTGGCGGAACTGTTAGACAAATTCCCTCATGCGCGGATTGCCGTAGTGGGTGATTTTTTCCTCGACAAATATCTTGATCTGGAACCCACGTTGGAAGAGACCAGCGTCGAAACGGGCCGCAGCGCGCATCAAGTGGTCGACATCCGCACCTTTCCAGGCTGCGCCGGCACCGTCATGAGCAATCTGGCAGCGTTAGGCGTAAAGACATTGCACGCAATCGGTTTTCGCGGCAACGATGGAGAAGGTTTCGATCTTGAAAAAGGGCTGCGCGATCTCGGCTGCCACACCGAGCAATTACACGCCGTTGAGGATCGGCGTACTCCTACTTACCTCAAACCACGCGATCGTAACGATGCCTCCCTGGCTGGAGAACACGATCGGTACGATACCAAAAATCGTACGGCCACCTCCCCGGCAACGGAAAACCTTGTGCTGCAATCGATCCGCGAAGTCGTTGACCAAGTTGATGCGCTGATGATCATGGACCAGGTAGAGGAATCCAATTGCGGGGTGATAACCGACACGGTACGAGCGGAAATCGCTCGCCTGGCAATTACCCATCCTCAAGTTATATTTTGGGCTGACAGCCGCCGGCGAATTCACGATTTTCGTCAAGTAATCATCAAACCGAATCAATTCGAAACCGTTGGCCGAGAATTCCCCCAGCCTGATGAAGAAGTAGAATGGGAGCTCCTGCTGGCGGCTGCGCAAACGCTACGGCAAAAAGCCGACGCGCCGGTGGTGATCACCCGAGGCGCATTGGGCATGCTGGTCAGCGATCCCCAGTGGACCCAAGTCCCTGGCGTAAAGGTCGAAGGAGAAACCGACCCCACTGGCGCCGGCGACAGTGCTAGCGCAGGATTCGTTACCTCTCTATGCGCAGACGCCAACCTGGCCGAAGCGGCGGTGGTCGCCAACCTGGTGGCATCCATTACGATCAAACAACTGGCCACGACCGGCGTGGCTCGGCCAGAGCAACTACCCGGTCGACTTGAGCAGTGGCAACAGCAACAATCAAAAAAGGAATCGAATCAATGACACAAAGTGAGCAAACCACCAAACCAGGTTACGTACAAAACTATCTGGATACCATCACCCGCGTGATCCAAAAGTTAGATGCAGCCGCACTCGGTCGGGTAATCGATTGTCTCCGCACCGCGCGCAATCAGGAGAAAACGATTTTCTCCTGTGGCAACGGCGGCAGTGGCAGTATCGCCTCGGAAATGGTGGTCGACATGGTCAAGGGCGCATCGTACGGAAAACCAAAGCGATTCCGCATGCTTGGACTGTCGGACAGTATTGCCACGATCACCGCCTACGCCAACGATGTGGACTACGAGTCGGTATTTGCTGAGCAATTGAAAAATTGGGCCGCTGAAGGCGACGTACTGATCGCCATCAGCGGTAGTGGCAACAGTCCCAATATTCTGCGTGCGGTGGAATATGCCAACAGTGTGGGCTGCACCACCGTCGGTTGCACTACCTCGGAAAGTGGCAAGCTGCGCGAATTGGTAAAACTGCCCCTGTTGGTCCCCTCGGGGAATATGGGGCATCTTGAGGATTGCTTTTATATGATGACGCATATTTTGTGCTATGCGTTTATTGACTGATTGGAATGCCTACTTTTCTCTGTGGTTAAACTTCTTTTTACCGTATTTTATATAGTCGTTACTCCGTCGAAAATTGTATGACCACCAATACAATTAAAGCCATTACGTTCGACCTGTGGGACACCCTGGTCGATGACGACTCGGATGAACCCAAGCGCAAGGCCCAAGGCCTCTTGTGCAAAAAGGAACAGCGTCGCCAAGTCTTGTGGGAAGCGCTCAATCAGCAGGAAGCGATCGACCGTCAACAGGTATGTCTGGCCTACGATGTTGCCGATAGCGCCTTCAATGAGGTTTGGCACGAACAGCATGTCACTTGGACCATCGACACACGGTTGCAAGTGATTCTCCAGGGCCTCCGGCGTAGCTTACCAGAATCGGAACTTTTGAAAGTCGTTGACGCCCATGCGAATATGGAAATCGAAATCCCTCCGAACCTGATTGCCGGATGTGCCGCGGCTTTACAAGAACTGTCGGCTCGCTACCAACTGGCCATCATCTCGGATGCCATCGTATCTCCAGGGCGCAGCTTGCGGCAGTTGCTAGAAAAGCATGGGATCCTGCAGTATTTTTCTGGTTTCGCATTTTCCGACGAAGTAGGGCATTCCAAACCACACCGTTCCATGTTCGAATCGGCGGCTGAACAAGTTGGGGTCGAATTGCACCAGATGGTACATATCGGAGACCGCGATCACAATGACATCCAAGGGCCACACGCCCTGGGAATGAAAGCAATCCTATTTACTGCCACGCGTGACGTCGACAAAGACCACTCAAAAGCAGACGCAATTTGCAACGACTATGGGCAATTGCCAGGGATGATTGATAAACTGGCGGCGAGTTGAGAGTTGAGTGTCAGGAGTAGGATTGCAGAGCGTAATAAGTAGTGAGTGTGTGTTTTGGTTGCAGCTGGGGGGTTTGGGGGGCACCCCCCAAGGAATCTCCGGACAGGTTACCACAGGATTGATGCGTATCCCAATTGCTTAGCCAATTGTCAGAACAATTTAATTCAAGGTGAAAGAAGAGTGGATAGTCATTTGGCACTTCATTGGGGGGTGCCCCCCAAACCACCCAGTATTAAAATCTACACCAACTGCACCAACTCCGATATTCTTTTCCTACTCCTCGTACTCCTTTTACAGCCCCTTTAAGGAAACGCCCACATGGCGCCAGCGCCCAAAATTTTAGTAATCGACGGCTATACGCGTGAATCGAGGGATCAGCTTGTGGATGGTGGTGCTTCCACTGCGGCGGATCTGTACGTGCAGATGCTGACCAACTGTGGCCCCGCAGGCACTCGTTGTGATTTACTCTACCCTTGCGACGAAGCAGAGAAAGGCACACCTCTCCCGAATCGGGAAGAATTGACCCAGTACGATGGAGTTGCTTGGACTGGATGCAGCCTGTCAGTCAATGACGGCAGCAAGCAGGTGGAAGGTCAGATCCAAATTGTACTAGACTGTTTTTCCGCAGGCATTCCGGGCTTTGGAAGTTGCTGGGCAGCTCAGATTGCCGTGGTTGCTGCCGGGGGAAAGGTGGAACCTAATCCAAATGGACGAGAAATGGGAATTGCCCGCAAGATTGGTTTAACCTCGGCAGGTAAAGAGCATCCTCTCCATCAGGGCAAGCAATTTCTCTTTGATGCGTTCACCAGTCACGATGAACATATCACCCAACTTCCCACAGGTGGGGTGGCATTGTCGGGCAACGCCTGGACCCCCATTCAGTCGGTAGCGGTGCGTCACCAGGCCGGCGATTTTTGGGGATTGCAATACCACCCGGAGTACGATCTCCATGAACTGGCACGACTCACTTACTGCCGCATTGAAAAACTGGTTCGGATGGGATTCTTTTCCAACCCTGCAGAGGCAAATATTTACGTCGACCACTTGGAAGATCTTCATGCAGATCCTTCACGCAAAGATATCGCCTGGCAACTGGGAATCGATCGTGATGTGATGGATACTGGCGTCCGACAAACCGAAGTACGAAACTGGCTGAACCATCTGGTATTACCCACGATGAAACGGTAGTTCAGTGTTTCGGTAATTCGGTAGAAAGCACACTCGCGCTACACCGTTACACCGAAACACCGAAACACCGAAACACCGAAAAGGAATCCCATGCGACTCAAAGAAAAAGTGGCTCTGATTACCGGGGCTGGAAGTGGAATTGGACGTGAGATGGCCCTTCTGTTTTCCCAAGAGGGGGCGAACGTTGTGGTGGCAGATATCAATTCGGAAGATGGCAACCGGGTTGCCCAGGAAGTCGTCGATGCGGGGGGTAATGCACGCTTTGTGAAGGCGGACGTTTCTCACGCCCAGGATGTCGAAAATATGGTGGCCCATGCAGAACAGGAATTCGATCGGCTCGATATTCTGGTCAACAATGCTGGGATCATGCACAGTGAAGATGGAGACAGTACCAGCACCGAGGAAGCGGTGTGGGATTTGACGATGAATATCAATTTGAAGGGCGTTTTTCTGGGATGCAAATATGGCATCCCAGCCCTCAGGCGAAGTGGTGGCGGTTCCATCGTCAATACGGCCTCGTTCGTGGCCATTGTCGGGGCGGCCACGCCACAGGTTGCCTACACGGCTTCCAAAGGGGGAGTCCTTGCCATGACTCGCGAGTTGGCCGTGATCCATGCACGCGAAGGAATTCGCGTCAACGCCCTCTGCCCTGGGCCTCTCCATACCGAACTGTTGATGAAATTCCTCGACACGGAAGAAAAAAAACAGCGACGTTTGGTTCACATCCCCATGGGCCGATTCGGTGAAGCCAAAGAGATGGCCAAAGCGGCTCTGTTCCTGGCCTCAGACGACTCCAGCTTTGTCACCGGCAGCGATTTCCTGGTCGACGGCGGTATCACCGCTGCGTATGTGACACCGGAGTGAACGTCGGTGTTTCGGTAGTTCGGTGTTTCAGTAATTCGGTAGAGAACGTACATCAACGCTACACTGAAACACTGAATTACTGAACTGCCGTGCGCAAATGGATACTCTTGCGCCGGGTCAGATGGTAGAAGCCAAACTTGGATAGGGTTGATCCTTTGCCACTATCTCCCCAGCCAGTCCAGGGAAGCATCGGGTCCAGGTAATCGCAACGGTTTGCGAAGATGGTGCCTGCCTGCAAACGGGCGGCGAAATGCTCGGCACGTTCGACATCGGCAGTCCATACCGAGGCAGTCAGGCCAAAGGGACTGTCATTCATGAGTCCAATGGCCTCTTCATCGTCCCGAACTGCGGTGACTGGCAACAGAGGGCCAAAACTCTCCTCACACATAATCTGTGCATCGGCCGGCGCATTAGCTACCAGAGTTGGCGGGTAGAAATTCCCCGCCGTATCAGGGACCCGTTTCCCACCCAGCAATAATTTTGCCCCGCGTCCTACGGCATCGTCCACCTGCTGCTGCAGCTCATCGAGGCCACTCCTTCTCGCCAAAGGCCCCATGGTGGTGGTTTCATCAAGCGGGTTTCCCAACCGATGTTGCGACAGGGCCTCGGTTACTTTGGCTAAAAAAAGTTCCATCAGCTGCTGATGGACATAAACACGCTCAATCGCACAGCACGATTGACCCGCATTGTAACAGGCACCATCGGCCAGATTGGAGGCGGCAAATTCCAGATCGGCATCCGCAGCAACATAGGCTGGATCTTTCCCACCCAGCTCCAGTCCCACATCGATAAAACGATTCGCAGCTACGGCTTGATAAATTTGACGGCCTCCTCCCACGGAGCCGGTGAAGGAGACATGGTCAATTCGTGAATCACCTATCAAGCGAGCCGTTTGTTGGTGGTCGATCACCAAATGGGTAACCAATCCGGGCAAACCGGCAGCCGCGAAAGCATCTTCAAAGGCTTGCCCCGTCAGCAATGTGTTCTTGCTGTGTTTCAGTAATATCACATTACCCGCCAGGAGGGCTGGCACGATCACATTGATGGGAATTACAAGTGGATAGTTCCAAGCGGCAATGTTCAGCACCACGCCCATCGGTTCATGCGTGATGCGACGCAGGAATCCAGCCTTGTCAGGCAGCAGGTTGGGAGCCAAGGCAACGGGAGCGTCCGCGATCGACTGACGGGCCCGGTCGAATAGAGTCTCCAGCTCACCGTGTGCCTGATCGAGTGGTTTACCCATTTGCAAAGTGACGTCCTTGGCGATGGCATCTTCCCTCTGCTTCAGCCACTGCAAGGCCTGCTCAATTCGCTCGATTCGCACATCAATTGAAAACTCACGCCATTGCCGAAACGCCTGCTGAGCTCCAGCCAAAGCCTGTTCAACAACCGTATCGGTATCGTGTGGAATCTCCTGAATGAGAGTCTGATTGTACGGATTGATCAGTTGGACGGTTGAGTTGGGCATAGTGTAGGGGTCGGTGGTGATGTGTAGAGATCGGTGATGATGTGTAGAATTTTCGTGCCATTATGGTCTGATATAATTCAGAGATAATACCGTATCCCCCTTTGTAGCAAATGGTGTAGAGTACACCAGTGTGTCACGTCTGAAAATCCAATTTCACTTATTACTTCGCTACAGCTCGAGACAAGCACCTACGGTTCGAATCCTCACTCATGAAACTCACACTCCATCTGATCTGGAAAGAGCTGCTGCACCGAAAGGGAAGCTTTTTACTTGGCGCCTCCGTCTTGACCGCAGCGGTAGGGCTTTGTGTGGCACTGGCGATCACAGAAACGGCCAGTCAACGTGAAACTCGTCGTGTTACCCGAGATTTGGGATTCAATTTACGGATTATCCCACGGGAAACAGACATGGAACATTTCTATCTGACCGGTTATTCCCAACTAACCATGTCGGAAAATGCCCTCGCGCAACTGGCCAAGGTAGAAAATTTTTCTTACAACCATCTGGTTGCATCGCTTCAGCAAAAAATTCAAATTGAAGAGCATTCTATTCTGCTGATGGGCATTTCCGGTGAGCAAGCGCCGCCAGGTAAAAAACATCCGCCGATGATTTTTTCCGTGGAACCTGGCACGGTGCATGTGGGCTATGAAGCTGCGCGCCTGTTAGGAACAAAAAAGGGAGATACCATTTCCTTAGGTGCCCATAGTCTGCACGTCGCCCGGGCTATGCCAGAACAGGGGACGATCGATGATGTCCGAGTCATTGGCTTACTTTCGGATGTGCAACAGATACTGGGATTGGAAGGAAAAATCAATGAAATCAAGGCCATCGACTGCCTCTGTTTGACCGCTGACGACAATCCTCAAACGATCTTGCAAGACCAATTAAAGCAAGTACTGCCCGAAGCTCGAGTCGTCATGCAAAGCACCATTGCTGATGTCCGCGCCAAGCAACGTCAGATGACGGAAAAATATGCGACTTTCGTGATGGCCGCAGTGCTCCTGGTCGCGGCAGCATGGATTGGTACCTTGGCCATTGTCAATGTCCACCAACGGTACGGAGAAATTGGCTTGTTCCGAGCACTCGGCTATGGCTCGGGCTTGATTGCAGCGCTGGTGCTGGGCCGTGCCGTACTGATCGGTTTGACCTCAGCCCTGGTGGGCTACTTTTTGGGAACCTGGATGGCGCTGAATTGGGCACCAGAAATTTTCCCGGTCACCGCCCTCGCCATTCGCCCTCTACCAGACCTATTGCCTTGGACTATGCTGGCCACCCCCTTACTTGCGGCCCTGGCCAGTCTGATTCCAGCCGCAATCGCAATCACTCAGGATCCAGCCGAGGTACTGCGTGTGGGTTGAGTGTTGTCTTGTTGAACAATTGCCTAGTCCCCGATCAAGCGTAGACGAAGTCGTAGTTCCCATTTTGGGTACAAAAAAACTCGAAAACACCCTATGATACTTGTGTCAAACAAACGTGGGCATCAGCCTACATTTTCAAGCCATGGAGGG
>JBDOMT010000427.1:0-10048 GCA_039831705.1 Pirellulales bacterium
CCGACCAATTATTCTCAAGCGAACAAAGAGGCGATACGCGATGCCATACGATTTCGGTGCGCATTAAGCTCGATTCCAAAAACAAGTAGAACTTACGCTCTTTATTCGCTTGATCGGGGTCTAGTGCACCGATTCAAGTAAAAATGGGTTGTAAAAAATCAGCCGAAACGCGTTAGCGTCCGGTTGCACGGTAAAAACTGGGGGCTAACGCCCGGCGGCTGAGGTGATCGTCACCTTTGGGCATTAAATCAACAGCCCGTAACGCCCTGTGGCTAATCTGAAAATTAAGTTGCAACAATGTATTGGTCTGCAAGAAGATTCACCACTTGCTAAACTCCTACCAGATCGGCTTCATCCACTGCAACTACAATTCAAAGTCCTATTTTAATTGGCGTACATTTCCTTTGCGAACTGTGAGCCCCTCGCGATCGAACTGTTCCATTAACGGCACGATGACTTTGCGGTTGGTTCCCAGTAATTCGCGCAGCTCACTCATCGTGGCGGTGGCATGTTCGGTGAGATAGTGGTGCACCTGTTCGCGGGCCTGCTGGCAGGTAGCGGCCAGCAGTGCCACCTTGGCATCAATCTCCACAACTTCGCCTTGCTGGATCAAAAAACGCAACGCATCATTCGCGGCTTTGTTGTCTGCCAATTCCTTGCGAGAGGGTGGCTTGAAAGGTGAGTCAGCAAGCATCTGGCGGATTTTTTTTCCTGCTGCGGCCAGATGGGATGGCAGTTCGGGCAAGTGCGAGTTGCTGCGCAGAGCATCCCCTACCTGGACAATGTCCTGCTGGGACAGGTCGCGGACCAATTCATCAAAAAGTGCCGGTGAATCCAATGCCAACTCGGACCGTAAACGGGTTAAGGGCAAACCGGCCAGGTGTGGATTTTCTTGATGTTCGGCGACAACCATTTGCTGGGCCCGATCAAGTAAGGATTTCCACCATGTCAAGTGAGTAAGATAGTCGCCAGCAATTCGCAATTGGCTTGCTTGAACTAGCGCAGCCACAGCCGTTTCGATTTGTTCGGTGGAAAAGTGGGACTGTCGCAGCAACTCCCGGCGCAAGACCGGTTGCCAACGTACCAGCATCTGTTTCACTGCGAGCTGTGGATCGTCTACTGCGTCAGCCAAAACTTTTAGTGAAGCCAGTTGCTGGACGCTGCGATAATGGCGACGCTCGGCATGGGGCTCCAACACGATTCCTCCCGCCAATGTGGCCGACTTGGCCCAATTACGAATCAGAAACCGGTCACCCATGAAAACCAGCAAGGGCTGCTCCAGGCGAATCTGCGCCAGAGCACCGGCACCTGCGGCCAGTGATTCATCCTGAATAAAATGAAGCTTGGCCGGCACTTGAGTGCCACCGTGATGCAAGCGAATTCTCGTAGCATGCTTGAGAGGGTAAGCTTTGTTCCCACCACGCGTGGTGCGTTTCAGTAAGGCATGAAATGTGTCCGTGGGAGAGCCCGATTCCTCCGATGTGATCACTACCCCTCGAGCGATCCCCGCGCGTCCCTTACTTGCTACCGAACCATCCGCCAGATTGATCGCGGTACGCATTCCTGGCAGAGCTTGCTCTCGACTTTGGTCGTGCGATTGCAGGCTACGGATTCTCGTCGTGATCCCCGCCGGCTGCACCACCACGGCTTGCCCTTGTTGTAACGTGCCCCCGGTGAGTGTGCCGGTAACAATCGTTCCCCGACCAGCCAAGGTGAAGACTCGGTCGACCGATAACCTCGGCTTATGACAATTGGCAGGGGAGGGGGCTTGGTCCAACAACTCGACCAACGCCTCACGCAAGCGGTCAATCCCTTCCGTTTGCACGCCCCCTTGCTCTGGTAGACTCTTTTGCTCTGTTAAGCCCCCTTGTTCTGATAAAATTGTCCCGTCTTTAAAGATCGCGGTGGGAATAATCGGTGCATTGGCATAAGGGCTATCAGTGAGCCGTTCGCGAATCTGGGCGGTCACCTGCTCCAAATCATTGCTCCGATCAGCCTTGGTCAACCCAATAATAACCCGTTGGATACCCAGGTATTCAAGAATCTGCAGGTGTTCCTCGGTTTGCGGCATCCATCCATCGTCGGCCGCCACGACCATCAGAGCCACATCGATGGCACCAATTCCAGAGACCATATTGTTGATAAAACCGGCATGTCCCGGCACATCGACAATCCCAATTTGGTAGCACGTGTCGGGCGAACTGCGTGAGACAAGTTCCAATTGGGCAAAGCCCAGATCAATGGTCATGCCACGCGACTTTTCTTCCGGCAGCCGATCGGGATCGGTACCGGTCAGCGCTTGCACCAACGCACTCTTGCCATGGTCAATATGCCCCGCCATGCCAAGGATGAAGTGTTTGTTAATCATAGGAAAGAGGATAGGTGTCGGGTGCTAGGTATTAGGCCTACATTTTTCATTTCTCATTTCTCTGACCTCGCTTATGCCGATTCATACGTCTTAACTCTCAACTCTTTACTCCCCGCAATCCGAGACTAGCGCCCCATAGCTGCCAGTAACGAATTTATCAATGCCCCGTCTTGCTGGGGCAGCACAGTCCGCAGGTTCAGACAAAACTGGTCGGCGTGGACGTAACCGATCACTGGAGGTGTGCCTTCGCGGAGTCGGGCTGTGAGTGTAGCCAGTTCTCCCTGATTGGGTCGCAAGGCAATCACGACCGAAGGTAACGCGCTGCGTGGCATCGAACCGCCACCCACTCGTGATTCCCCTTCTTGAATCTTTACCTGGCAGGGCACATCGGCCAGGGCGGCCACTAAAGATTCAGCCCGTTGCTGCAATTGGCTGATGGGGGTGGCCAGCATTCCGTGCAAGGGTACCGATTGGTTCACGGTTTCCTGCTGCGAAAGACCCCTTTGCGAAAGACCCCTTTGCGAAAGACCATGTAGATAATCATCGACGAGTGATTGCAAAGCAACCAAAATGAGTTTGTCGCAGCGCAAAGCACGAAACAGAGGTTCCTGCTTAATAGAAGCCACTAATGATTTTTTACCAGCCACGATGCCCGCTTGGGGTCCACCGAACAGTTTGTCGCCACTGAATGTCACTAGATCGACTCCTTGCCGCAACGATTCGGCGGGAGTCGGCTCATGTTCGAGATCCTGATGCAGTTCTTCTGTGGGAACCACTGCGCCACTCCCTAAATCTTCTACCAAAGGCAGACCGTGTTGGTGGACCAGTTCGGCCAGTTCGGCAGTGGACGGCGACTGAACAAAACCTCCCATAAAAAAGTTGCTCTGGTGCACCTTGAGTACCAGGGCGGTTGAATCGGTGATCGCCTGGCGGTAGTCCGCGCACGAGGTGCTGTTGGTGGTTCCTACTTCTCGCAGGGTTGCACCACTGACTTCGAGGATTTCAGGAATTCGGAATCCACCACCAATCTGCACCAATTCACCACGCGAAATTATCACTTCCCGGCATTCACTTTGACATAAATGACGCAGCGTCAGCACCAACGCAGCCGCGTTATTGTTGGCAACGGTGGCTGCTTCGGCACCGCATAACAAGGCCAGGTTATGTTCCAAGTAAGCCGCGCGACCACCGCGATCTCCGGTCATCAAGTCATATTCCAAATTGCCATACTGTGAGGCTAACTCCACCATCATTTTCAGTGCTGGGGTGCCCAGTGGAGAACGTCCCAAATTGGTATGGATTAAAACTCCTGTAGCGTTGATGACCGGTTGAATTCGTCCTTGTCTGAGAGCTGCGATGGCAGTTCGAATTTGCTCTACGATCTGCTCGGGGGGTGGAATTTCATCAGCCGCTCGCAGAGCAGCCAGTTCTCGACGAATCACCGCCACCACCGCCTGTCGTGGCAGTCCGAGAGGGTCAATCTGGGCCAGCACTTTGTCTACTGCAGGCAGTCTGCGCAAGGCCCGTGAGTCGTGTGAAGGCGATTTGGTCATATTGGAGAATGTAGAAACTTCCAGGGCAACTTGTGCAACAAAACCACAGTATCGATGATTGAAGATCAGCTGGCAAGCGCAGAAAGCCGCAAGACGCGTCGGACTAGTTTTGTTAAACTGCAGACATGCACGAAGAACCAGATAAATCACAAGCGCGACAACGACTGCTGGCCACGGATGTGGGAGTCGACGCTGCACGGCGACATCTATTCCTCTGTTGCGATCAAACCAAACCGAAATGCTGTGACCGAGAACGGTCGCTGGTGGCCTGGAGTTATCTCAAAAAGCGACTGAAAGAACTTGGCCTGAGTGAACAGGGGGGTGTTTTTCGCACCAAGGCCAATTGTCTACGAATTTGTACCGATGGCCCCATCGCCGTGGTGTATCCCGAAGGCACCTGGTACGCCCCCTGTGATCCACCCGTGTTGGAACAGATTATCCAACGGCATCTCATTGCCGGAAACGTGGTCAGTGAACATCTAATTTGCCAAAACGGTCTGCTTGGTGAAGATGAAATTTCGAAGTAGTTCTTTATCAAATTTTCTTGTTGACCAGACATTCGTTCATTAGAGACCGAACTGACTTTCCCATGAAAGGCTTACCATGCGATTATCCGCCAGACTGGAACATGCCCGCAATCAGATCGAATTTGCACGTCAATACACACTTAATTTACTGGAGGACATGGGTTTACTGGAAGAGGAGGGACTGCTGGAGGGAGACCGGGCGGAATGGTTTGCGCAACCGGATGGCACCTGCACGCATATCGCCTGGCAAATTGGCCACCTGACCATGGCCGAGTATGGCCTGTGCTTGTTCCGACAACGGGGCCGACAACCGATCGACACGGAACTTATGTCGTCAAAATTTCGCAAACAATTCAGTCGCGGCTCCGCCCCAAATCCCGACCCGGCCCAGAACCCCACTCCGGCGGAAATTCTCCAGGTATTCCAACGCGTGCATGCACAGGTACTGGAGGAACTCCCCAATTTCTCGGAGGAACAACTCGACGAGCCGATCAACAAACCTTACGCTGTGTGCGCCTCTCGGATCGGTGCTCTCTATTTTTGCTCCCACCACGAAATGCTCCACGCTGGACAGATCGGTATGCTACGGAGGCTCCTTGGCAATCCACCAATACGGTAACTAACAACCACCTACTCTTCCTGCAAGCAGTACAGGCTCTTTTCCGTGCGAATCAGCAATTTGTTGCCAACGGTGGCCGGAGTGGCCATGCACATGGCATCTTTATCCAGCTTGTTGGTGTGTACTATTTCAAATTCCGAACCGGCTTTGATGACATAAGTTGTGCCGTATTCGTTGAGGCAAAAGATGTGGCCGTTGTGGGCCCAGGGACTGGCCGTGAAAGCGCGACCTTCGGGCAGACGCTTACGGCCATAGATCGGTTCACCGGTGGCAGCGTCATAACAGGCAAAAAAACCACGGTCCAATAGCACATAGAGCCGGCCCTGGTACACCAGCGGCGAAGTGTTGTAGGGGCCCGCCATCGCTTGAGACCACCGGATTGCAGCGTTGGATGTTGCCTCTGCATCCAGGGTAATTTCTCCCTCCGCGCTAGGTTGAATCGCGTAGACCGGTTTGCGTGGACTGAGCACATAGCCACTGGTGACATAAAGCAAGCCATCCGTAGCGAATGGTGTGGGAATCACAATGGAAGAATTATTGCCTAACTGCCAAAGCGGCTCACCCGAGAGATTGTAGGAACGGACCATCTTACGTCCCGAAGTAACTATCTCGGTTCGCTGGTCGTTGACCCAGACGAAAGGAGTGGCCCAATTGCTTGGTTCATCCCGTTCGACGATCCATTTCTCCTGCCCGGTAGAGGCATCCAGGGCCATCAAGTAAGAATCATCTTCATTGTCGTTGACGATATAAAGTACGCCATCGTGCAAGACGGGCGAAGCGGCCGTGCCCCAGCCATAACGCATTTTCTTTGGTTCCACCGGCTTATTCCAAAGTAGTTTGCCCTCGTGATTGAGGCAGAAAATACCCAGGTTGCCGAAGTAGGCGTAGAGTCGCTGACCGTCAACCACCGGTGTCTCTGAAGCAAAGCTATTCTTCAAATGTATCGAAGTCGACGGATGTGCTTCATGCGCCAAATAGTCCCATAAAGTAGCGCCCGTTTTCAAGTCGAGACAAAGCACCCGCCACTGATGGTTATCGGCCGGTGGCGTAGTGCGGTTGCCACCAAAGTAAAGCCCCTTCTTGGGTTCCTCACCTTCACCCATACGTACCACCGTCGTAAGAAACACCCTATTCCCCCATACCACGGGTGACGACCACCCACGTCCAGCCGTATCGACTCGCCAGCGGACGTTGTGCGAAGTATCCCAGGTGACGGGAAGCTCCCCAGACTTGGCAACACCGTCACTTTGTGGACCACGAAACTGTGGCCAATTGGCCCCTTCTTCGCTACCATGGGCGATGAGTGAACCACCAAAGACAAACGCCAAAAGTATAAGTGCGCAATTCAGCTGAGCAGACATTCCTGAACCTGTGGGTATGTGTACGAATAGTAAACTCATTAGAGCTTCAGAAAACATAATGACAAACCTATGGTGACATGGTCAAGTATTGCTGAAAAACAACTAAACCCAGGAAACCACCCCATGGCCTCCCCAAAAACTCTGGCGGAACTCGCCGGACTCCAGCTGGCCCCTACTGCGCTCAATAAATCAGCCTTGTTGATGATCGATTGCCAGAACACTTACCTGCATGGCCCCATGCGACTGGTGGGAGTGGAGCAAGCACTCGACAAGACGCTGCGAGTATTAGACCAGGCACGCCAGGTATCTGCACCTATCTTCCATATCGCCCATGATGCAGGCCCCGGCTCTTTGTACGATGTGCAAGGAGAGAGCGGCGCCACCGCGACCGCAGTGGCAGCCGTTGGAAATGAGCCAACTATCATCAAAAATTACCCAAATTCCTTTGCTCACACCGAACTGCATGAACGACTACAAGCACTGGGAATCAATAATCTGATTATCGTCGGTTTCATGACCCATATGTGCATCAGCTCGACCGCCCGAGGCGCGCAAGACTTGGGCTATCAAACCACCGTCATCGAAAGCGCCACCGCCACCCGCGACCTGCCAACCGCGGATGGTCGCGTACTTGCCGCAGACCAACTCAAACGGGCCAGCCTGGCGGGCCTTTCCGATTTAGTATCCAGCGTGGTTAACTCCGTGGATGACTTGCCATGATAAATCAACCAAACCATAACGAAACCTCCAACCAACTGGCACGCGAACGATGGGGACACCGAGCGGTTTGGCTGGGACTGATGATTACTGTGGCAGGTGCTTTGAGTTACTTCCTGGTCTTTGCCCGTTTCGCGACCCTACGAGATTACCCGGTACTGAATGTGGCCTTGGTGTTGTTGGGCACACTCTATTCGCTGGCCGGTAGTTGGCGAGTTCTGAGACGAACCGGATGGTGGTCTGGCAAGGGGTTGGCAATTGTGGGAAGCATGTTGACATGTGGAATGACCGGACTGTTTTATTACTAAGGGGCAATTCAAAATAAACACATGGAGAAAACCACCTTGATACTTTCATTTCGTTTCATATCGGGCCGTTTACTAATGGTGTTCTTTGGATCTGTGCTGCTGGCAACTTGCATCAATAGCAACACGGCATGGACCCAGCAAGCTCAGGCAGAATTGGGCCATTTGCAATTGACTATCCTGGATGAAGGGGGGGAAAGGCTTGCTTGCCGGGTCCATCTTCGTGACTCCCAGGACCATCCGGTTCAAGCGCCCGGGTTACCGTTCTTTCGTGACCATTTTGTTTGCGACTCACCCGTGCAACTGCAATTGATATCTGGAGAATATCATTTCGAAATCGAACGCGGTTGCGAATATGAACCGGTAGCCGGATCGGTTCGGCTGGAACCTGGCCAGAAGCACGCAGTCGAAGTTACCTTGCAAAGAATTGCTCATGCCAGCGAGAAAGGCTGGTTCAGTGGCGATTTGCATATCCATCGACCTTTGCAGGATATCCGCCTACTGATGCGTGCTGAGGATTTGCATGTCGCACCGGTCATCACCTGGTGGAACAATAATAACCACTGGACTACCGAGACGATCCCCAAAGATGGGACGGTGCAACATTTCGATGGCGACCGATTCATCAATGTGATGGCGGGAGAGGACGAGAGAGAAGGAGGCGCCTTGATGTATTTTGGTCTCACCATGCCTCTGGCGATTTCTGGTGCCTCAAGGGAGTACCCGTCTCCTTTGAAGTTTGTGGACCAGGCAGACCAGCAAAACCCTAACGTCTGGCTCGATATCGAAAAGCCATTCTGGTGGGACGTACCTGCCTGGATCGCCAGTGGCCGAATGGACTCCGTGGGTCTTGCCAACAACCATATGTGCCGAAACAAAATGTACGAAGACGAAGCCTGGGGATTTCCTCGAGATGAACAGAGACTTCTCGCTCCACGGGGCAACGGTTATTGGACACAAGAAATTTATTACCATCTTCTCAACACGGGCAACCGCCTGCCTCCTTCCGCGGGAAGTGCTTCCGGAGTGTTGCCCAACCCGGTCGGCTACAATCGGGTTTATGTCCATTGTGATGGCGAGTTGACCTATCACAAATGGTGGCAAAACCTCCGGGCGGGCCGCTGCTTTGTGACCAACGGACCGATCCTCTATTGCCATGCCAATGGACAGTTACCCGGTCATGTCTTTCAACATGCCAAACAGCTCGACCTTAAGTTGGATTTATCTCTCCTATCCAATGACGCGGTACAAGATATCGAAATCATTCGTGATGGCAAGGTGGTGAAAATCATCTCGCTAGCCGACAAGCATCGCGCCCACAATACGGCCAATCTATCATTTCAGAAGAGTGGTTGGTTTCTGGCGCGTGCTATCACCACCGTTCCATACACTTTTCGTTTCGCGTCCACCGGTCCTTTCTACGTGGAAATTGGAGAGAAGTCGCAAAGGATAAGTCGTCACTCTGCCCAGTTCTTTTTAGACTGGGCTCAGCAGCGCAGAAAGCGCATCATCAAGGCGATGTCAGACCCGCGCAAGCGCGAGGAAGTCGTGCGCCACCATGATCGGGCCATTCGCTATTGGCAAGAAAAGTGTGATCTGGCCAAGGTGGAGTGAAGCCGAAGGCCATCGCCTGCAGGCGGTGGGTTCACCGCCTGGCTCTACCAGTCCATTCTTGCGCAAATACTAGCTACGTGCCGTCCATCTCTGAAATATTCGGGCTGCTAACCCGCATGTTTCACTCGTTTCTGCTACGGCGTCCCAAGTCCTTCCGTAGCTGCGTTATGTTTCGGTCCGCGATCCTCAACGTGTAAAAAACACGACTGCGGTCGCAAACCTCACATGCCTTGCCACGAAAGGACTTAAGCCACCTCGCGACGAAAAAGATGAAATATCCGGGTTAATTCATGGACGGATCATCTGGCAACTGTTTCTTGGGAATATCTGGAATCATAATTTCCCGGCCGATTCGCTGAGTTACCTTTTCCCACAAGCTGTCGTCATCGCTAAACACCTCTTCAGAAGTGGCCTGCGAGGAAAGCCAACCCCCCACTTCCAATTCGTCATCCAATTGGCCTCCCCCCCAACCCGCGTGTCCACTAAAAATCCGAAAAGGTTGCTCAGGATTACGAACAATGAGATCGAGCGCATCGCGATGCGTGGAAACGTGAACACCAGGTAACACCTCTTGCTCAGAAAATGGCTCCAATGTGTGAACGGCGACCAATGGGCCTGGCACAGGACCGCCGAGGTAAATTGGATCGTCGCGTCCACATGGATCGTTGCCAACCATTTCCCACACTTCACGGACTGTTTTTTCTGAGGAACGATTGAGCACCACCCCCATCGCCCCTTCCCCACCGTGATGTATCATCAGTAACACCGTGCGGGAGAAATTTGGATCGCTCAAGTGGCGTGATGCAACCAGAAATCGGCCGGCCAATGACTTTACATGCATACGAAGAGCTATTGGGGTTGGATTATAGAAAGTTCATGTCAGCGCAATTTCGGGCAGCCCAACGGCGCCGTTCACCGCGACAATCAGCAGCCATGCGTCATACCTTCATGCTATCAGAAATTGGCTCTTAGCCCAAACACAAA
>JBDOMT010000262.1:0-38883 GCA_039831705.1 Pirellulales bacterium
AGCTCAAAATTGAGCGGTGTGAAGCCGGTGAGATAGACGCTGTTGGCATCGAGTTTGGGCAGGGCGCCGCGAAGCTGAGTCCACTGGTGCGCAGCCGGATGCCCGCTGAAATGAATGACGTCGTTGCCGACCTGGTAGGTGAAACCGTCCGAGTTGGTAAAATAGGCATTCGCAGTCCCCTCCACAGGGGTGACTCCGGAGAACTCTCCGCCGGGGCTCAGCCCCAGTTCGATCGCCCAGGGCACATTGTCCGTGCCTTGGGCTTCGAAGTGAATTCGGAACTGGCCTTCCGATTCGTGGACTGTGATCTTGGTGGTGAGCTGCTGGACCTCACTCTGTTGACGTTGTTGGTGCGGCATCTTGTTCCAATCCCCGTCACCAGAGAGCAAGTCGGATGCTAACGGTTGCACGTACGGGCCGCTGAGATGTTGCCTGAGCCGATAGCCTCCATCTCTGGGTTCGATCTGCTTGGCGATAAATTGTCCCTTGCCAAAAAAAGAGGACGCCAGCCGTAACGACTGCAATACCGCCTGGCCCTTATGCAATGTGAATAAAGTCGAGTGGTCGGCTAGAATCGAGGCGTCCAAGTCGCCACGACGAATGCGAACGATGTTCGAATGCGAGAAGTGACGCTCGTAGTTGTCGGGGAGAGGAAGCGCAGGTGGCAGAGGGGCGAAGGCCTCTGGATCCTCTAGACGGTAGAGAAAATAGCTTGCCAGGCGTTCCAAGCCGACCGTTTTTTCAATGGCACGCGCCATCGATGTAAACAAGCCGTTGTTATCTAAACGGGCCATGAAGCAGTAAGGATAGTAGTACTTGCCGGCCAAACTGCGCTGTGATTGATCCTGACGATGCGAGATCTCGGTAACCAACTCGCCATTGGGCCGCACGAGAAAGCGGGTTAAATCCAGATTCCGGCGAACCGGTTGGTAAAGTTCCGGCCGCTCCAAGAGCCTTGCTGTGGTAAGTAAGCAGCGGTTCACTATCGGGGAGTAAACCGAGGTGCTGCGCTCGGTATATTGCCCCTCAGCGTCAATATCTATTCCCTCCGCCAGCCACTGGTCGATGCGTTTGAGCAGATGATCGCCTGGCAGCAAATCATGAATCCGTGCCAGTGCCATACAGACGACCCAGCGATGGTTGGGTGTATGGATTCCGCCGCAAGCTAATGCCAGACCGGCACCAGTCAGAAACTTTTCCGCTTTGCGCTGAAAGTATTTTAACCGATCAGCTTGATGGCGACGAACGCAGCGGAGCGCAAGTGCGATCGGTTCGACCACAAAGGCCGTGTCGGGAGGAGAATGAAAATTGGTCGCCAACAGGTCGATTGTACCATCTACATGTTGCATCCGGAGCAAAAAAACGATAGCAAGATTGAGGTGGTCCTCGACCTTTTCGGACTTGAAGTAAGCCGATTCTGGAGAAATCAACCCGGCGGCCAGATAGCAAATTTCCCATGCGGCCGAACTGGCGTTATAAATTCCGTATTGGTTGGGAAAGCCACCCACAAAAGGGGAGTTGGCATCGAGCAACTGGTTGCGCATGCTCTGCGCGATCCTTTTGTCAATGAACTCAATGAATATCTCTGATTGTCCCGGTGGGTAGCTGTCTGCTTTCGCTGTGTTTTTTTTTGCTTTCGGCGTTTGGCCCGGACTGCTGCCTATGGGTAACGCTGCAGCCACCCCCAAGCTTTGTAAAAATGTTCGCCGTTGCATCGTTTGCTCCCTTCATTGACATTCTTTTGGATGAATGTGAGTTAAGAACCCGTACAGAAATAACTATCCGGTTGCATGGTATATCCGCAAGGTCAATATTTGCCAGGGTCGGTATGGAATGGCAATCGTCCCATCCCTACCAACCTTTAACTCTGCCAAATGCTGTTCGAGAAAATCAACGAGTTCGGCGCCTGCGGCGGTGTGAGCCAATTGCAGCACGGCAGTGCCTGGTCGGCCTGCCGTCTCGTGCAGTCGGACAAAGTAAGCGTTGGACTCAACCACGCTCGGCGCACACCAGGAAGCATTGATGCTGCCGAGTCTCTGCCAGTGAAAAAGTGCTCGCAGTGATACTCCACGATGCAATAGTGGCGGGCTGAACAGCGCATCGGCTGCCATTGAAGTGCTCAGCTGGTCGTTCGTCGTTTCCAAATGCAGCCGGCCCAAAGCGAAAGGCATGGTGTGAACTCCAAGATCGGCTGTCGCATCTGGCCACATGGGTGAGCGCAATAATGAGATTGAAAGAGTGCCGTCACGGGCGGCATAGCCTAGTTTACTTTCGGCCAAAATTGCTAATCCATCTGTCCCGCCATCATATTGCACTGCTGCCCACCGTGACCCAGGTACTTCCCACATTGCTTCGTCTGCTTCCGTGCCAGCAAGCTGCGGCCGTTCAATCGCACCGAAAGGACAACCAAACCTCGCATTGCGTCCCAGATACCGTGTGGGAACGACATACCGCAGGAGCTTGTGCGATTCCTGCCAGTTGACCGTCGGTTCGATCTTGAGATGGGTGCAGCCTGCATCCAGCACGTAACGTAATCGTAGTTCACTCAAATCTCCTATAGAAACCGGAGCACTCTCGAGTACCGCACGGGCAGGTGAATGTTCTACCACTTGCAAATCCAATTTATTGGCAATGCATGCACCCACTTTGGCTGCATGCTGATCGATATCCCATGCATCGAATGCAACTGGATCGTCTGGTGAGAGCACAAAACTAGGCGTGCCGTCGAATTCTACCGGTCGCTTGTCAATCATAAGTTCAGACAACTGGCCATTTGAGTCGAAACGAGCGCTGAGTCGGTCGTGCCGCAACAGGGTATTGCTAGCCTCAATAATTGGATGGACCACATCGCAGCGCGAATCGATCTCGGCCGAACCTAAGGCTGGCAAATGGATTTGCACTGACTCGTTGTCATGGCGAACCGTCACCACCCGATCAAACGGCAACGCATTGAATGCCACGGTATCACCACCGCCTACGTCTGGCTCCGTGCTTATAATTTCTATTGCCTCTGCGTAGGCTCGATTACCAATCGACTCGAGCTCTGGGTTCAATTCGGCATACACCTCTTGGATCGAACTACCTGGGATCGCATCGCGAAAATGGGCGAAAAGCAAGCGCAACCACGCGCTGTCAGGGAGTGGTTTCATGCTCAATGCGGCGCGAACTGCTTCAAGCATTTGCAACCCCTGTTCAGCGAATCGGTACCATCGTTTGAACTCACTTTGAGTGGTGTAGGTACCGCGATGATATTCCAAATAGAGCTCACCTTGATAGATTGGTAGCTGCTCTTTTAATTTCTCCAGGCGAGAGAAGAATTCATCAACACGAGACCACACCATTTGAGGTGCACCCGAGAGATTTTGGAAACGGCGAGCCCGTTCTATGTGCAACTCTGTCGGTCCACCACCACCGTCACCATACCCAGTCGGAAAGAGCTGCTCTGGATGCACGTCTACTTGTCGGTGCTCTGAACACGCTTTTTCGTGCGCGTCGAGCTGCATTTCTCCATTGTAATCGGTGGTGCCCAAGTGAGACAGAACTTCGGTCCCATCCGCTCCTCGCCATACGAAGCTGGTGTATGGGAATTTTGTGATACTCGACCACGTCATCTTGGTTGTGTAGAAATATTTTATTCCACCCAACGCCATGATTTGTGGCAAACATTGACTGTAGCCGAATACATCCGGAATCCAGGCGATCTCGCTCAGTTTACCGGTCAGTTGCTGAATCTTGTTCTGGCCAATACGGATCGACCGAGCTAATGCCTCGCCGCTCGGTAAATTCGTGTCCGGTTCGACTTCAAAGCCACCCAACACCTCCCATCGTCCGCTCTTAATGTGGGCTGATACTTGTGCCATAATTGCGGGGGAAGCATGCTCGAGCATCCGGTACAGGGCAGGCATCGATTGAACGAATAGAAATTCCGGATATCGCTCCATCAGACGCAACACAGTGGCGAAACTATGGACTATTTTTTTTCGTGTCGCGGACTCGGGCCACAGCCATACCAAATCAATATGTGCGTGGCCACAAACCGCTGCCGTCGGTTGCCAACTTTCTGCCGGCCAGCGACCAAGCAATTCGCGGCAGGCTGATTGCAAGGTCAAAAGATCGCCCGTTTCAGCCCACTGGTCGCACAAAGCACCGATCTCGTGTAGCAGTTTGCGTGTGCGCGGAGACATGGTCTCCAATGCCCTGCAGTAACCGAACGTGGTAGCCAGCTTCAGATCGGACTCCAATCGTAGAGATTGTTCCATTATCTGCCCGATCACATCGAGGTCGCAATGGCAATTCCAAGCGGTTGGATTTCGAATTGCGAGCTCCGCACCCTCGAAACGCAGTCCATGGGGACCGATGCTCTCATTAGTGAGCATCGATATCCAGATCCCTGTTTGCCAACTGCAGCACTCCAACCATAAGGTGCATTCGTTGTCAGGAATTGGACACTCGGAATGGCCCAAATCCAAACCTGCCCAAGGGCGCCCATCGATCCACACGGTCGTTTCACCCTGGCATCGCCAACGCAAATACCGCAGTTCTGATTCCTCGGCCGCTGCTGCGGGTATATCAATCTTGAGCCAAAAACTTGTCCAATGGTCGCCGCTCCGACCAAAGTGCGTACTTGGCTCAAGAGGCTGCATTGGCAATAAGGCAGCGTGCTGGCAATCAATCGGTTCGAACTGTTCCTCGCTGATATTGACCGGTAGTTGTTGATAACGTAACCAGATTTTCTCTTCTACCAGTGTCCCTAAGCGGCGCAACCGCGCGGGCGTAAGTTGAGGTAAAGGATTGCGTCGGGGGAGCGGTCCGGACATAAAGCAAGGTGGGGTCAGAGGGTAATGATGTCGCGAAGGACGGACCCTTAAGTTTAGATACATTGGCGCGGTATGGGAATTAGGTTATTCCTATTATTGAAACCCCGTAGCCAAGACTACATTCTCTTTGGCAGCCGAGCCAATAAACTCCATGCACAACAAAAACTCCGAAAATAGCCATCCTGAAATTCACGACGCTGAAATCTCAATTGGCATGGCGTGTCTACCGTTAGTAACGATGGTCATCTTGTTCGCACTCGGGACTGTATATACAGACATTGACTCCGGGTTGCTCATCCTGGTCATGCTCGGTGCCGCTGCTGTGGCAACTCTCGTTGCGCATCGAGTGGGAAAAACTTGGGAGGATGTGCAGCGCTCGACTGGAGAAAAATTTGCAGCAGTACTGCCAGCAATATTGATCCTCCTGAGCATCGGCATGCTGATTGGCACTTGGGTTGTCAGTGGAACCATTCCATTTCTCGTTTACTATGGTCTCAAAATTGTCGATCCATCCTATCTGGTTGTAACCGCGTTTCTCGCCACCGCGACGATGTCGATCTGTACCGGAACGTCTTGGGGATCCGCCGGAACGATCGGCGTAGCACTCATGGGGATGGCTACGGCCCTCGAAGCACCCATGGGGGCCATGGCAGGGGCTGTGGTATCTGGCGCATATTTTGGTGACAAATTATCTCCCTTGTCGGACTCAACCAACATTTGTGTCATCGGTGCAGGCACTGATCTTTACTCACATATTCGACATATGCTTTACACGGCAATTCCTTCGTTTGTGATCGCGACGTTCGTTTACGCAGCGGTAGAAGTGCCTGCAGACAGTGATCCGCTTGGAGCCAATGGGCTGATGACCGATCTGGAAACGATCTACTCCCTTTCACCGATCGTGCTATTACCATTGGTGGTGGTGATCATTGGCATTATCTCGAAAACACCGCCAGTCATTGCAATGGCCGCTTCTTCTGCAACTGCAGCCCTTATAGGGATGTGGCTGCAAGAATTTTCGCTTGAGAGCGCATTACTTTCCGGCGTCCAGGGCTTCGATGCTTCAATGCTTGACGACAAACAGCTCGTGCCTGCCAGCTTCGGTGAAGACGCTTTGTCGCTGCTCAATCGGGGCGGTCTCTATTCGATGGTCAATACGCTGTTGGTGATCATCGCAGCATTCTTGTTGGCCGGTGCGATGGATGTGTCGGGAGCCCTCGATCGACTCATTGGGCGACTGTTGGCTGCGGTCCAATCAACTTTTGGCTTAATCGCGGCCACCATGGCGGCCGGCTCAACGATGATCTCACTCACCAGCCATGGCGGCGTAACCGCACTTATCGTCGGCGAGCTGTTCCAGAAAGCTTATGATGAACGCGGCTTGGCTCGAGTGAACCTATCCCGCTCGCTGGAAGACTCGGTCACGATCGTCGAACCTCTTATGCCATGGACCGTTTCTGCCGTCTACATGGCCACGACACTCGGTGTACCAACGCTCGATTATGCCCCCTGGGCCATATTTTGTATTGGCGGTTCGGTTTTCTCTCTACTCTATGCAGCAACCTTTGACCGCCTTGGCATCGGCTTAAAACGCTGCCCTCTACCACTCAAGCAATCGTAGGGCATTGCCACTGCGGATCATTTCCTTGGCGGATTCTGGTTGGTCCAACACTTCCATTTTGGCCATGGCGGGGTCTGGATATTTGAAAGGCATGCCGGTACCAAAGACCAAACGATGAGCCCCGATTCGTGCGCAAAGTGTACCGATTTCGTTATCCAATAACGCACTGAGGCGAGAGATTTCCAGACGGCAATTATCCGGCAGCCCGTTATTTTTTTGCCCCAGAGGAGATCCGCTGTAGCGTATCCCGTTCAATAGGACGAATCTTGCTTGCGGAAACACTTTAACCAGCGCCACAAATTCATCGAGCGGAATGTCGGGCACATCGACCAGCCAACTTTGCTGACGGTAATCTTCTACCCGTAGTGGAATGGATACAAACATATGATTCTGCGTGGCTTGCGTGATCAATACTCGGCAGGAGTCGCTCAGGAGTGCATAATTGTGCCACTTGGGATAGAGTCGCAAGCCGCGCATGCCATACTCTTGGTGGCAAATTTTCAAATCATCCTGCCAACCGGCATAGGCTGGATTTAGTACGGCACATGGCAACAACCGATCGGAATGCGCCTTCACCTCAGACCACAACTCTTCGTTGCCTGCCTGAGGATTGCGGTAGGTGATTGCATTGGCACTGGAAACCATCGCCTGATCGATGCCCTTTTCGTCCATCAGTCGCAGCAGACCATCCGCCCTATTGTGTTGGAGTCGACGAAATGCAAACGATCCCAGATAAGCATTTGTGTCAATGAGCATTTCTTAACCTCGCATTTGAAGCAACCGCATCATATTACCACCCAATATCTTTTGCTTTTCTTTCGAACTCAGCCGCGCAGCGCGAATTTTTCCTACACCGGCAGTCATCGACATATCACAGCCAAATAACAATCGGTCCGTGCCTAATACCTTTGCCGCCATCTCGATCACTCCCTCATCGGTAACACTTCCACTGGTGTCAAGAGAGACGTTGGCAGCATGCCGTAACGCCTTGATGGTCCACTCCCAATCGCCACCACCACAGATGTGAGCGCAGATCAACCGCGATTCGGGATAGCGGGCTGCCAGCTTGGCCAAATGTCCGCCATCAGAGATATTTGGCTGATTTGGGTAAGGCCGATGCGCATGTCCGGCGTGATGGAGGATTGGAACACGCAGCTCAATTGCTAACTCAACGATCGGATAAACAATTGGATCGGTACACAAGTGTTCGTTGTACAACTTGATACCTACAAATCCGTGATCCAACACACAACGCCGAATTTCCTCAAGCGCCTCACGGCCACCAGCAGAATTCACATAACAATATCCCAGAAGTCGGTTGGGATGCTTTTTCATGCCATTCGCCATTCGCTGATTGCACGCTTGAAATCCAGCCACTGTGGCTGGACGTTTTTTTGTCAGCACCGAACAACAGAGTCTATGAATACCTAGCTTGTCCGCTGCTTCAATCAAACGCCGATCTTCTTCTGGCCGCTGAGTCAGATGAGCATGACAATCAATCACGGGCCCCCCATCCCCGGCAGCCACATCGAATCGAGGTGCCGCTTGGACATGGCCAAATTGGTGCCCAGCGAGCAAGCCGCCAGTAGCGGCAGCAACTTCTAAAAATTTGCGTCTGGCGAGTTTCTGCCTTTGTGATTGCACGTTTTTGCTATGGCTCATGGGTTCCATGGTTGTCTCCGCCTGCTTGGCAACCTCGTTGGGCTAATAGATAATGACAGTGAGTTCCCAAATTGGTCAATGAAGTCTACCCGGACAACATGCTAGCGGCTAATAATGCCGTTTCCCGGGCGGCTTATCGCCCTGCTCCAAGTGGGGTTGGTTGGCAATTTGGTAGTATTGAATGTAACCGTTGACAATGTAACCGATCATAGACTGGGCCGTAAGCAGAATTGTAATTGCTCCTTCAACCTCAGGTATTGCTCATGTCGTCCACTCCGCCCAAACGTTGCCCGACCGTTTCTCGCCGAAGTTTTCTCGGCATGGCCAGCGCCACCGCGACGGGCTTGTCCATGGGCGGGCCGGCTCTGGCTCGTCCAAAACATGAAGTTTTAGCTTTGGCCGGCGGACCAAGAGCGGTCCGCTACGAGCGACCCAGCGAAGCCTGGCGCTGGCCCTTGTACGACGACAACGCCCGGCAGGCCGTAGCAACAGCGATTGAGAAACCCGGATATGGCGATCTGGAAACTCTGGAGAAAGAGTGGCGTGAGTTTTCGGACGCTCCCTTCGTTAAAGCGCACTGTAACGGAACCAACGCCCTGGCGTCGATGTTCTTCGCTCTCGACTTACCACCGGGAAGTGAAATCATGGTTCCCAGCTATACGTTTTTCGCCACCATCGTGCCAATGCGACTGTTTGGATTGGTCCCCGTATTTGTCGACATCCACCCACGCACGTTGAATTTCGATCTGGAAGACGCCACTCGCAGGCTCACCCAAAAAACTCGAGCCCTGCTGCCCGTCCATTGGATCGGGTTGCCATGCGATATGGACCATATTTGTAATTGGGCAAATGAGAAGGGCCTGATTGTGCTGGAAGATGCCGCCCATGCTCATGGCGTCGAGTTGCAAGGAAAACAAATGGGAAACTGGGGACGGATGTCAATTTTCAGCTATCAGATGTCAAAGCCACTTCCGGCCATGGAGGGAGGCATGGGAGTGTATCAACAACAGGACGACTACGAACGGGCCACGACCTTTGGTCACTCCGGGGTTCCCGCAAAGTTTCCTGAAACGAGTGAATACCGAAAATACATTGGCACTGGCTTGGGAACTAAATTACGCATCCATCCGATGGCTGCCGCCCTGGTGCGTTGCCAGTTGCCAGGATTCAATCAACAAAAAGCGGATGGAGTCGCCCAAGTACGACGACTCAACGATCGGCTACTCCATTTGCCTGGACTCTATGAGCAAACCAGCGGCAGAGCCGATATAAAACGACTGCATTACTCCCAGAATATGCTGTTCATCGATGAAGCCCAAGCGGGCATGTCACGAGCAGCAGTCGTTAAGGCGTTACGGGCCGAAGGAGTCCAGACCAGTGAATTTAGCTATCGACTACAGCACCAACAGCCTCTCTACCATAATTCTACCTATTGGCACCATCTCCCAGTCATTCCACAATTGCCCGGATGTGACCAGGCCAATGCAACCGCCCTGCCCCTACCCTACTTCACTTCCCACGTACCAGAACTAGTAGATCAATATGTGCGTGCGTTTGAAAAAGTGTGGGCCCACCGAGATTCGCTGGGGAGAAGCTAATAACTTTTTCTCCTATCGGAACAATAATTATTAGTAGAGATGCAACAGATGGCCAACGAACGTCAATATGACTAAAGCGACAATCCATAGCAAAAGAGTAAAACCTGCCCAGAGCATTCGCAAAGATCGTCGTTGTTTACGAATACGTAATGAACTTAGCCCCTCCAAAACGCGGGTCGTAAAATCAAGCTTCAGATTGGACGTGCCATCCAATTCGCGAGTACTTATCACAAGGTCTACTGGGGAGTCATTGTGTGACTTAGTAGCCTGATTAATTTTTTCCTCAGTCACTTCATGATTGGTGTGATTACGATCTTCCGTCTCCGTCGCAGTTGAATGACCGGACTCTCCAGGGTTTATTGTCTGAGATAATTGGATCTTTTTTTGTGAAGTGTCCGCGGCATTGTTGGAGTTTGCTCCAATAGGTCCCTTTGGCTTGGTGCTTTCCTTGACAGAACTGATGATTCGACGCATTTCATAACCAGTAAACACCTCATCTACAACACTAGCGCTTGGCTGCAATGACTGCCAATCACCGTAGATATTGTTATCACTGCCTGTTGCCATGAAAATTGATGGGTGTGTGGGAAGCGAAGTGAGCCTCGAAGAAAAGAAGCCTGCCGCGTAGTCAAATCCTTTGCAATGGTGATTGCCGTAAGAACTCCATGACAAAGTGGATTACTGAAAGATTAAACCGGTTGAATACCGATTGAAAGTACTTGTCAAACTTGTTTGCGAATTGTTTACTGTTCAAGGCTCCATAAAAGGTGAGTTTGAGGGTCGTAGGGATCCTCCGCCCCCTCTATCGGACTCCGTAAACATCTGCATACAGTATTTGTTCCAATCCATGGCTTCACCAAACATCAAACAAACTACCACATCCAAAATGAATCTATCCCCCCCTTTACCAGAACGTACTCTCGCACAGGTGTATTCACGAATTTTACAAGCGGTGGACACATTGAAAGAAGTGGCTGATCTAGTAGGAACTGGACTTGCATCAGCAGATGCCAGGAATCATGCCTCGCACGGTTCTTGGCGGGTAAGCCAATATGTTGACTTCGTGCAAGCCGGACGAATTGATCCCACAATCGTCACACCCAAGACTCTATTCGAGTCACCGGTGGAAACTGTCTTTGACGGACAGAAATGCTTTGGTCAAGTCATGACCAACTATGCGGTGAATCACGCTTGCGATAAGGCCCGCCATGGAGAATTTGGCAGTTATTCGGTCTCCTTCAGCAACAGCGATCATATCGGTCGCCTGGCAACTCATTGTGAAGCGGCAATCGAAAACGGATTTCTGGTGATTGCTATGGCTGGCTGTTTTGGCCAGGGACGAATCGCACCACCCGGCGGCAAGGAAAAACGTTTAGGGACCAACCCTATTCTCTTTGGCATTCCTCGAGCCGATGGCAAGGCGCTGATGGTTGACACAACGACGTCGAGCACCGCGGAAGGAAAATGCCGGGTTGCAAAATTTGCAAAAAAACAAGTTCCACGTGGCTGGCTCATCGATAGTCATGGACGCCCATCGACAGATCCCGAGGTACTTTACCAAGGACCGCCCTATGGAACGATACTGCCGATGGGTGCCCACAAAGGATTCGGACTTGGCCTCCTGGTGCAACTGATGACCTGCGTTATGGCCAGGACATCGCTCGACCCTCGGGGCGGAATGCAAGGTGCAAACATCGGTTGGATCCATGCCGTAGACCTCAAAAAGTCTGATCGGCATTCGGACTACAACGAATTGGTTAGTTCGATTGAGCTTGTTCTGGAGGAGTGGTTTCGCACATCGGCACCCATTGACTCAGAAAACATAATCCTCATGCCGAATGAACCAGAAATTCGCTTTCATGATCAGTGTGTTAAAAAGGGAGTTCCCGTCGCCAAGCCTATCTGGGCGGAAATCATGAAAACGGCCGACAAAGTTGGGGCAGATTTCGGTGGAATTACTTCTCAAAATCCGTATCCGCCTTAATCAAATCCAATTCTTTGATCCAGATATTACGGTACAACACCTCATGGCCTTCACATTGAAGCTTAAGGCCACCGAGCGTATCGGTAATCCCCTTGCCGCCGTTACTGCCGCCGTCAATTCCTGAATTCTCTCCCCCCCAAACCTGGTTGATCGTTTGGTTGGTGTAAACCTTGATGCCATTAAAGCACATGGAGACCATTGCCTTTTCCGAACGTTGGCCATCCTTGAATCGGGCAGCCCGAAAATTAATGTCGTAGGCATTCCACTTTCCGATCCCACGATACGCATGATAAGGCGAAAGAGTTTCATTGATCACGGCCCCCATTCCGTGTTTGGTCTTGTCTCCATCCAAAACCTGAATCTCATAACGATTTTGCAGGTAAACGCCGCTGTTTCCTCCTTGCTTGACAATCAAGAATTCAATATGAAGCCTGAAGTCGCGATACTTTTTTTGGGTCACCACATCTGCAGCGCCGAATCTTCCCCTTGCCGCGGCTGGATCATCGGTCATTACTACCGTGCCCGAATCGACCGGATCGTCTACTATCTTCCACTTGATCGGTAGTGTAGAGCTAAAACGGGGACCTTTCCAATAGGTCCATTTTTCATCTAGCATCTCACGTGTGCCATCGAAGATTACCTCCCCGCTTTCCATCGGACCAGCACCAACCCCCACCTCACCACGTGCGAAACTTGCGAATAGAAGATAGAGCATTCCCACCCAGGCAGTTTTTGTAGTCAAGTATCTCGTTATGTCCATTGCGCGATTCTCCCTTTCCAATGTTCATCCTCAATAAAGTCTGCACCTGATCCTATCAGAGATGTCAAGTGTCCCCAAGTTACCATCAGGGGTATTGCAAAGTCGGTATTTTGAAAAATCGACTGCTAAAAAGTGAGAAGGCGAGGGTTTTATACCCATCGTGGGGACATATAACCACCCGGACAAGTAGATATCCACAGGTCCATAAATACGCTAGGATGTGCTGACGGCATAAAGTTAATCCCTCCACCATGCAAACGAGGATTAAAATGACAAAATACAAATCTGCATCTGTGGCACTTTTGGTTTTACTTTTCACCTGCCTTGCTGACTTCACTCAAGCGATGTCGGTAGACGATGACCTCAACCGGATAAACTTGCAGCGCGGGATCGTAGCCGTCTTTGGCTTGCCGACTGACGATCTCAACTATCTGGTAGACCTGTGCAACGCTAGCCAGTGGACGGTCTACTATCAAACGTCCGATCCAAAACAGGCGCGCAAACTGCGTCAATTGGCAGATTCTGCAGACTTACTGGGACGTCGTCTGTTCATAGAAATTGGGTCCCTGCAGTCGATTCACCTTGGCAATAACGTCGCTGACCGAGTGCTGGTGATCGACCCTAAGCAAGAAGCTCCAAACCGTGCCGAAATATTACGTTCCTTACGTCCACGAGGCATCGCACTGGTAGGCGGAGAGAGTTGGAGTAAACCGGTTCCCCAAGGCACCGACGATTGGTCCCATCCTTACCATGGACCTGACAACAATCCACAGTCCGAGGACGAACTTGTCCACGGCAGTCTTCGCACGCAGTTCGTCGGCTATCCCAAATTCAGTCCAATGCCAGAGCAAACCGTGATCGCGGGAGGCCGCATCTACAAAGCAATGGGACACATCGCGCACAAGGCAAATCAAAATGAAATGTTAAATACTTTAGTTTGTATTAACGCTTTCAATGGAACCATTCTTTGGAAGCGCCCACTCTCCAAAGGCTTTATGTTGCATCGCAACACGATGATCGCAACCGACCATGAACTTTATCTCGGAGATCATGAATCTTGCAAAATCATCGATGGAGCAACAGGTGAAGTTCGTGATGAAATCAAGGTCGATAGCCTTATCAGCGATGGCCCGGTATGGAAGTGGATGGCAATGCGTGATGGAATACTCTACGCACTGGTCGGCAATCCGGAAGTAAAGATAGAAACCCAGCGGGCTGTTCGACGGGGGCTAGGCCACTGGCCATGGGGTATGTGGGAGGGTCACGACTACGACGACCCGCGTACGTCATTTGGCTTTGGCCGCACGCTGATTGCAATTGACCTCAAGAGCCAAAAAACACTCTGGCACTATCGTGATGACGAATTCCTGGACGCACGAGCAGTCTGCATGAACGACAACGAAATATTTTGTTATTGCCCGGAAAAATTCATCGCCTCGATTGACCTGACAACAGGTAGCCTCAAGTGGAAAAACACCGACAAAAATGTGCTTGCAGCAATTGCCGGCAATGAGCCCGCACAACACTACATCACCGGGTACGCAACGACTAGCTACATGAAGTGTAATGACAATTATCTGTTTTTTGCAGGGCCGCAGCGAACTCAAATGGTGGTTGCGTCAGCCAGGAATGGCAATTTGGCCTGGACGCATGCGACCGGCAACTTGCAACTGGTACTTCGAGACGATGGAGTTTGGGCCGCAGGTCCACAGAACTCAGAAAATGGCATGAAATTCGACTACGGCTCGGGAGAAGTCATTGCTACCTTTCCTGCTCGACGTGCGTGCACTCGGGCAACCGGCTGTAAGGATAGTGTCTTCTATCGTGCCAATGGCGGCACGGTTCGCGTTTTCACCGAGTCCAATACCGCACAGCATATCGACCCCATGCGACCACCATGCCAGGACGGTGTACTGATAGCTGGTGGGCATCTGTATTGGGGACCGTGGATGTGTGGGTGCCAACTGTCCCTCTATGGGAACATCGGACTTCGACCAGCAGGCGAACAGGATGACAAAAAAAAGGGTCAGATCGATCCAAGGCTTGTTATTGGTGATCTGAAGACAAAAGTCAAAACTCTAAATACTGACGGAAAAGATTGGCAGACTTATCGTGGCAGCAACGCGCGTACGGACATCTCACAAGTGTCCCTGTCAAATAACGTTGAACTTCAATGGACGGCGGATATATGTCACAATGCGATCCCAACCGCACCCGTTACGGCTGGTGGCCTGGTATTCACTGCCGATCGAAGCGGTGCGGTACGAGCATTCAATAGCGATGGAAAAGCGGTTTGGACAGCATACACGGGAGGTCCAATTTACTACTCGCCCACGGTGGCCCATGATCGCGTTTATGTGGGATCTGCCGACGGCCGCGTGTATGCGTACGCGGCACACGATGGACGCTTCCTCTGGTCTTACCGAGTCGGCCCAACAGACTGTTGGATTCCAGTCTATGACCACCTTGTGTCTGCATGGCCAGTTTCGGGCGGCGTTGTCGTCGAAGGCGATACGGTTTATGCGGCTGCAGGAATCACCCATTACGATGGAACGTATGTCGTTGGCCTAGATGCAGTAACCGGAAAACTGAGAGTTTCCAACTCTACATCAGGAGCACTATCGGAAGAGGTGAACAATGGCATCAGTATGCAAGGCAATATGACGATCGTGGAGGGAGAACTGCGATTTTTAGCAGGTGGTGTCTATGAAACGGCACGCTACGATTTGCAAACCCTCAAGTGTCTCAATACGCCGAAATCACAAGTAAATTCGCAATATCGCACCGCGTTCTACCCTTACTATCCGAGTTATGGGAAATACGTGTCGCTCGAACACCAGTGTGCAGATGGTTGTCTGCTGATCCATGACGCCAGCTACGAGGGCAGTAAGTTCGAAAATCTATTGCGTCAACCGGCCCTCCCGGATGGTACTCCCAAAACGGCCAAAGAAGTCGCACGCTGGAATCGGCGAGGAAAAGGAAAAATGCCAGCAGCCATTTGGCAAGATAAGACCAGTCGCCGGTTCACCAGTTTTGTGGTCACCGATGACACTCTCTTGGCGACCGGACACCCCGAAAACGAGACCAATAAATCCTTCTTAGTTTCTATTGATCCAGTCGATGGCAGCGACCAATGGATCATAAAAACACCTGCCGATGCCGTCAAAGGTGGCACATCGATCGACCATCGGGGACGCATCTATGTGGCGTTAGAAAATGGCCAACTGCTTTGCTTTGCACCGGTGGATAAATGATCACCCAAAACAATTTCCTCCCCTTCGTAGAAGCATAAACTCGCACAATTACGTTTTGGAATGTGCCATTCGAGAGGTACACTAGAGACAGACTCCTGGTATGTCACCCAGCTGAAGAAGCCACATGCCCCCTACCGAAAAATACATTCCAACAGCCCGTGAACGGGCATTTCTGGATACTGTTGAGAGCCCCAAGTACGACCGGCAGATCATTAATGGCTTGAATCCTTTTCTTAAGGAAAAAGCGCCGGAAGACATTCTGGGATTTTACTCCGGCAGTGAACTCGATGCATTACGCGTCCTCAAAGGCACCCCGCGTGATGTCGAAACGCGTATGCCAGTCAAGATAACCCGCCACTATTTTGAACTGGCAAAACATAGTCGTGCCCTTCAGAATCTGGTCAAAGCCAGTCCGGAAGAAACCCAGGAATTAGAGGGAGCCGAAGATCCAGGTTTTCAGATGGACTATAGCCCGGTCGAAGGTTTACTTCACAAGTACGAGATGGGCCTCATGTATGTCATCTCCACTTGCTCAGCCCACTGCCGTTTCTGCTACCGGGAAGAGTTGATAGGGCGTAAGGAAATCGAACGTAAGGACGGCACCGTGGCCAAAAAAGGCCTGGCCCAGATCCCCGACATCACTCATTATATCCGCGCTCATAACAAAATGGTTGCCAACAATGGGGGCAGACATCCGGAAACAGGTCGAGAAAAGCTAAGAGAAATTTTACTTTCGGGCGGCGACCCCATGGTTTTGACCAATGGGAAGATCGCCGCATGGCTGGCGGCACTGGCTGAAGCTGGCGTTGAATCAATCCGCATCGGCACCAAAGAAATGGCATTCTATCCCGATCGTTTCGATGATGCTTTCCTTTCTATGCTTAATCGTTTCCATCATACATATCCCGATGTGGGACTGCGCATCATGGTGCACTTTAACCATCCTGACGAATTCTTGGCCAAAGATGTCGATGGCAACCATATCAAGTTGGCTTCGGGTATTCTCAAATGGCACCCCAACACAAAACGGGCCATGGAAAGCGTTGTATCACGTGGCTGGATCAGCGTCGAAAACCAATCCCCGATCATCAAAAATATCAACGATCATTCGGAAGCCCTGCGAATTATGCAGCGTGCATTAAAACGTGTTGGTGTAGAAAACCACTATTTCTTTTGCGGCAGAGACATCGTGGCCCACAAGGCCTTCAATGTGCCGATTGAAACTGCGTGGCAAACGTTGAACGAATCGCAGAAAGGCCTTTCTGGCGTTGAAGCACATGCTCGACTTTCCATTACCCACTACAAAGGCAAGACCGAAGTTTCCGCAGTCACCAACGAACCCATTCCTGGTATTTCGGGAACCGAGAACGGTGTCGTGATCTTCAAAATTCTTCGCAATGCGGGTGCTGCACCCGATCGCGGCAAGGTTTGTATTGTTGGCCGCAATCCCGAAGCGATCTGGTTCGATGGCTACGCCGACCGGGTGATCTTTGATGAAGCGGGGCTGTTTGATTACGCTAGGGTCGAGGCCACGCGTAGGTGAGGCCCAGCTGACGAATCCTGAGGATTCCATTGGACATTACACACAGCAGGTTCGTATTTGCTACTACCCCTGGAAATATTAAATTCTACCAAACTCCCATTCCTACTCACTCCCGCACCAACACCATCGCTATTCCCTGGCCGACTCCTATGCACATGGTACATAATGCGTATCTGGCAGTTGGGGTACGCTGCAACTGATGCACTGCCGTCAGGACTAACCGTGCACCACTCATACCTAAAGGATGTCCCAAGGCAATGGCCCCGCCCTGGGGATTGATGCGCGGATCTAGATCGGCTAAACCAAGCTTTCGAATGCACGCAAGCGACTGTGCGCTGAATGCCTCGTTCAATTCAATGATGTCCATGTCGTCAAGCGTCAACTTCAATCGGTCCAATAATTTCTGTGTTGCCCTCACCGGGCCAATACCCATCACCCGCGGTTCGACCCCCACATGAGACATGCCAAGGATGCGCGCCCGAACCTGCAAGCTATGCCTTTTTACCGCAGCTTCCGATGCTACGACCAAGGCGGCCGCACCATCGTTGATACCTGAAGCGTTACCAGCGGTAACTGTGCCGCCTTGTCCGAGTAAGACTTTCAAGCTGGCTAACTTTTCGATGGATGTCTGTCGCGGATGTTCATCTCGTTCGAATATTATCGGCTTCCCCTTTCTCTGAGGAATCGTTACCGACACGATTTCTTCGGCGAAATGGCCCGCCGCCTGTGCGGCGGCGGCCTTCTTTTGACTCGCAAGTGCAAATTGGTCCTGATCCTTACGGCTAATCGAATATTCTCGGGCAAGATTCTCCGCCGTTTCGGGCATCGACTCAACACCATACTGATCTTCCATCGCCTTGTTCACAAAACGCCATCCCATGGTCGTATCAAACATCTCTACAGAACGCGAAAAGGGTGTGGCCGATTTACTTATGACCAATGGCGCACGCGACATCGATTCGAGGCCTCCAGCAATGATAAAATTTGCCTCACCCGCCTTAATCGCACGCGCTGCAGTACCGATCGCATCCATACCGGATCCGCACAAACGATTGATCGTACATCCGGGGACATTTGCGGGGTAACCGGCCAACAAAAGTCCCATGCGTGCTACGTTACGATTATCTTCCCCCGCCTGGTTGGCACATCCTAGTAGAACATCATCCAGAAGTTCCCAATCGACTCCCGAACCGCGATCCATCAATGCTTTAAGCGGTATCGCTGCTAGATTATCGGTGCGGATCGACGATAGACCGCCACCATATCGGCCGATTGGTGTTCGTATCGTATCGCAGAGATAGACTTCAGGCATCGGTTGTTTTCCCGTTAAATAAAACCTTTGACCTTATTGAACGCGTCGACGAATACCCGACCCAGGCTCTCAATATCATTTTCCGTCATCACCGTCGACAATGCAAAAGAACAAGTGTTAATCATCATGATATCGTTCGCGTATAACTCATCGTTCAGTTGATGGAGCATTTTTGTTTCCAATGGATTCAGATAGGCGCAACGATATCCTGTAGGAACTTTGTCTTTCAGATGAACACGCAGCATCGATCCACCACCGCTGACACACGCTGCAACACCGGTTACCTTAATCGCTTCGTTAATCGTCTGCTTTGTATATTCGGCTAGACTATTCAGACGCTCAACCGCTACCTCGTCAAAATGTTTCATCGTAACGAGGCCGGCAGTCATGGTGATCGGATTTGCTGAGAATGTACCCGAATGTGGATATAACAATCTTTCCTGCCTGGGATCCAATACCTCCATCACTTCATTGCGGCCTGCCAGAGCACCTATCGGAAATCCACCTCCAATCATTTTCCCAATCGCAGTTAAATCTGGCTTTGCATCGTACCAACCTTGGGCCCCAGTATAGCTTGAGCGAAAAGTAATCACTTCATCAAAAACAAGAAGCGCATCGTGTTCGTCACACCATCTACGAAGGCTCTCAATAAAGTCATGGGTCGCAGGTACTAAACCTACCCGATGCGGCATCGGATCGATCAGCACGCAGGCAATATCACTTGCTGATTCATTCAAAATGGCAAGAGCCCGCTCACTATCATTGAAGGGGATAATCAACACATCATCCAACACGCCCTGGGGCGTGCCAGTAGCAACTGGTACCGAGTCGGGCCGATCGGCTTTCCCCCAATTGGCCGGATTGGCCGTTTGACTCACTTCCGCAAAATCGTAACCACCGTGGTACGCGCCTTCGGCCTTGGCGATTTTTCTTCTCCCGGTAAAAGCCCGCGCTGCCTTGATGCACGACATTACCCCTTCTGTTCCCGAATTAACAAATCGAACTTTTTCAAAACTGGGTACACGAGCGCACAGTAATTGGGCAAAACGTACTTCGACTTCTGTTGCCATGGTATAGGCAGAACCTTTGGGCAACTGTTCCGTCACCGCAGCGACAACCGGCGGATAGGCGTGTCCATGAATCAACGATGCCATATTGTTGGCAAAATCGATACGACGAATACCATCGAGATCATAAAGATAGGCGCCCTCGGCCCTTGCCGCATAAAATGGGTGAGGTCTGCGAAATACGGTATTCCTGCTGACACCACCAGGCAACACTTTCAGCGCTTCCTGGTAAAGCTTCTCACTGGGTGAAAGTTGGTCTCGACTCATATCAGTTATTCTTAAGAATTTTCATTCCCCAGTTTCAGACAAACGGGTGTTCTCTCTTGAACGTAATCAAAAGTTATTCCTGGTGCCAACTCACGCACCACTAACCCATCGCTGGTCACATCGAGGATTGCCAGGTTAGTAAAAATTCGATCGACGACACCCTTACCTGTGAGCGGACAGGTACAGCGTTCTACAATTTTTGGCTCACCCTTCTTCGTCTGGTGCTGGCTGATCACGAAAATCGTTTTGACACCGGCGACAAGGTCCATCGCGCCACCCACTGCAGGTATCGCATCGGCAGTGCCCGTGGACCAGTTGGCAAGATCGCCAGCTTTGGAGACCTGCATGGCACCCAATACGCAAATATCAATGTGGCCACCCCGAATCATGACAAAACTGTCGGCATGGTGAAAAAACGCAGCGCCCGGTATCGCAGTCACCGGTTTTTTGCCGGCGTTGATGAGATCAGGATCTTCCTGACCGGCTTCCGGGTTGGGCCCCATTCCCAATAAGCCATTTTCTGTTTGATAAATAAACTCTCTGCCTACTGGCACAAACTGTGCAACCATCTCAGGGATGCCTATCCCTAAGTTCACGTAACTACCATCGGGAATATCGAGCGCCGCACGCTGGGCCATCTGCTCACGCGTCCAACCTGGTGGATTCATGGATAAGACCTCCCTTCCGCGACAAGATTGGACTCTTGGGCCGGATCAGTCACCAATACAACATGGTCGACGAATATCCCTGGAGTTACCACCTGTTCAGGATCGATGGTCCCCACTTTTACCATCTCCTCAGTCTGGACAACCGTGGTATTTGCGGCAGTACACATGATAGGATTAAAATTGCGCGCCGTCTTGCGAAACAACAGATTGCCCATGCGATCTGCACATTGACACTTCACTAGCGCAAAATCTGCTTTCAGCCCACGTTCCATCACAAATTTCAAACCATCAAAGCCACGCTCTTCCTTACCTTCTGCAAGGGGCGTATCCACCGAAGTCCGTGTATAAAAAGCGGGGATTCCAGCTCCTCCTGCCCGAATGCGCTCGGCAAGTGTACCTTGTGGCACTAATTCCAACTCGATCTTTCCACTACGGTATAAATCAGGAAAAACGGTGGAATTCGTTGTGCGCGGGTAAGAACAGATCATCTTCCGGACATTGCCACTTTCAATCAAGGCAGCCAATCCAACATGCCCGCTACCGGTATTGTTATTGACAACCGTCAGACCGCAGGCACCATGGTCGATGAGGGCATGTATCAGCTCAATCGGGCTGCCCGCTTCACCAAAGCCGCCGATCATGACCGAAGCGCCATCGAAAATATCCGAGACACCTTCGGCAACGGATGTAATGGTTTTATCAATCATCATTGCGCTCATTCTACGCTTACACAACCTGTGGCTTTAAAAACCTGGGGCCAGACAATAAGGCCTGTTTGATACCAGCGATGATCAGGTCAATCTCTTTTGAGGTCACATTAAAATGGGGCGTGAATCGCAAAGAGTTTTTACCACCATGAATAACACCGATGCCGTGCAATCTCATGTATTCCTCGGTTGAATCTAGACCATAACTTTTGAAATCAGAATGGAGTTCACAGGAACAGAGTAAGCCGGTCCCCTGTACTGCGGTTATCAATCCATCTAGTTGCTCTGACAGAACTTTCATTTTCGTCACCAACTCATCGCCCATGGAATAAATATTCTGCCTGATTTCCTCTGTCATCTGCGAGAGTACCTGGCAAGCCACATCCAGCGCTCTGGGATTGGTCGTCATGGTATTGCCATAAACACCTTTGCGGTAAAGTGCAGACGTTTTTTCAGTTAGTGCGAGCACCGATAACGGATATTGACCTGCATTCAGTGCTTTTGACCAGGTTTCCATATCAGGTGCTTCGATACCTTCAAAACCGGGGTAATCGACTATCGACAGACAACCGTGTGCACGCAAACCGGCCTGGATAGAATCTACCAATAGCAACGATCCATGCTGACGAGTCAACTCCCGGGCCAAGTCATAGAACTCCCGGCCTATCGCCTGCCCCGGATTGCCTTCCCCCATCACCGGTTCCATAAACATTGATTCGATAAACATTCCCTGGACTTTTGCCCGCTCGAATACCTGTTGCAATTGTTGCCGATTATTGGGCTCAACGGTCAACAGGTTATCACGGTCACGAAAACTGGCCAGGTACTTTTTGTAGATGGGCTGGGTAGAATCTGAATATTGTGCCGGGCGATCCGTGCGGCCATGAAAGCCTCCCTTCAACGCCACCCGTTTGATTTTTTTACCGACATGAACCGCACCAACGTCGGTTGCATGCCAGGCATTGATGTCAGAGATACGGGCTCCCACCGAAACCGCTTCCGATCCCGAATTAAGAAATAAAAATCCTGCAAAAGGACAATATCCAATGGTATGTCCGATTTCTTTCTGCAAAGCTTTGATCAGACGCTGTTGAGAAAAATTTGCCGTCATCACGTTGGCCATCACCTGATTTTGCGACATGGCCCGTATTACCTCAGCAGGTGCATGACCAAACCCCAACATGCCGTATCCTCCACTATCATGAACAACCGCCCCTTTACTTGTCACGATCCAAGGTCCGCACGCAGCTAAGGCAACGTAGGGATTCAATAGATCACCGGGATAGAAATTAACAATACCCAACTGTATCGCGGCCACCTGATCAACTTCATCTAGCTTCAGTATATCTGAGTCCGTGGATTTCAACTCGTTAAAAATCCGGTAGGCTTCATTGATAGCCTGCAATAAGTTGGCATCGTGTATGGCAAATTCAGAAATCACATGAATAGACAATCCGACCGTTTGTCGACACCCACCAAACTCTTGCATTTCGATTAATTTTTTTATAGCAGGCATATCAAACTCTCATCCCATTCGTCTCTGCATCCATACCAGCCTGATTGCCTAGCCCACTCGTAAACAGTTATTGGGCATTACCTTAATCCTTCCATATATTCTAGGTTATTCGTGATTGAAAGAAATGCAGAGTTCTCTGAGTCGCAGAGGAACTTAAGGCTGAGTTGGGCCATACAATTCTTGCATTCCAACCACTCGACCGTTAGGATAAGGCACGTAATACCGATATAGCAGCTAGCGGGTATCCTTTGCATATCCCTTCATTGCAGTCGTGCCAGCAAGCCCCGGAGAATCCACGACTGATGCGCCGCACCATCGTACCCCACAACTGGGAACTTCCCGACGAAATTGTCAATCGACTCGGATCGGCCGTCGGTCGTCAACGTGCAATGTTCGCCCAGGACCATCTTCTCTTGCTCCTGCATGCGGCCCCCGAGCCAAGCCAACCTGAACGTGAAGTGAGGTTATTTTGGCGAAATCCCGCCGGCCAATGGAAATCCAATGGTCACGGCGCGGGCGTTCATGTCCTAATGTCCCACCTGCAAGAATACACTCAGAAGGTCGACGCTCTGGAACTGGCTTTGGAAAAATATCGAAGCTCAGCCGATTTATTCGACATCCTGCGTGCAGCCACACCGTTGCAACGAGCTTCGCGACACCTACACGCTACGCTCCAAGAAGCAAGGGTGATGATCGGCAATGATCCGGTCACAATCGATGCACGTGACTCAGCGGTTGGTCTTGTGCGTGCTATCGAACTCCTCTACACCGAAACCAAGAACGCTCTCGACTTTGAGATTGCGGTTCAGAATGAGGAACAATCGATTTCAGCCCAATAAATGGCAACTGCAGCCCATCGACTCAATCTGCTCGCGGCGGTGTTCTTCCCTCTGGTTACGTTGACGGGCATTTTTGGTATGAACCTCGATAGCGGACTGGTCGAATCAATCGGCACCAGGCTCGGATTCTGGATCGTAATAGTTATTGGTGTCTTCATCGGCATCTTGCTCTACGCCATCCTCAACCGCCCAACTCAATGTAAGCCGTAAAGTCATATCTATCATTTCGATTTGCCGGTTGAATCCTTCTTAGCTTCTGCTGATTTGGACGCTTCGAGTTCATCGATCAAATTGCCATACTCTTGCAGACATTTTTCAACCGACTGTCGTAGCAACCGCATCTGTCCGGTTTGTTCGTTCTCGGCCGACAGCATAGGACCAAGCCAGTTCTGCATCAGCTGGAATTGACTCTTTACCACGCCCAATACAACACGCGGAACTTTGTGCTGTACAATGATCGGTTTTGGGGCTACATCGCTTGATGCCACGGCCGAAACAATCTCCTTTCGTTGCCGCTCGCTGGTAGTATGCATTTGGCTAATTCCATCGATCAACGTACGTCGAATTGCTTCAAGTCCCTCGGAAAATGCACTTAGTTCGACGACCGCTTGGCCAAATCGATCGTCTGTTCCAGCGCCTTGTAAACGATTATTTCTGGCAAATGCCACCTTGATCTCCTCCCAACGTTGGGTCTCGTCGGCTGTTAATATGCCGAGCAACTCCTTGAACTTCAGCATGTTTGCTTCGTTATCGGAGGTAAGCGTTTGGGAGTCGTTCTGGTAATTTGACAGAATGAGTGTTTCCAACTCGCCATCGTTCATGATTGGAACTACTTTTCCGGCGATACGGTTCATATTACGATAGGAACCCTGCAACTTGAATGGAGGCTCAGTGCGATAGGCATCGGCCATGGCAGCCGAGCGAATATATTCGCGATTGACTGCCAGTATCACATCGCGCACTCGCAGGAGCTTTTGCATGACTGAGATCATTTCGCGAAGGTCTTCAGCTGCATAGGCGCCTTCGAGCTCGATGCCTTCTTGGTCGCCAGTTGAAGCAATTTTGATAACTCCATGAACATCTTTTTGGCTGTGGGCAGCAAGCTTACTGAGAGTTGGATTGGAGGTGAGTGAGTTTTCCAAATAGCTCATTTCAAAAGCATCGGCCGTATCACCAATGATTTCGCCCAGGTTATAGATATCGGCTCGATTAGCGAGCATGTCGGGGATTTTGAATTTCTCTCCACTTTCCGTATAGGGATTGCCAGCCATCACGACCACCACCTTTTTACCTCGCAGGTCGTAGGTGCGTGTCTGTCCCTGATAGACGCCTTCTATCTTGCGTTGCGCATCGCAGAGCGAGATAAATTTTTGCAGGAGTTCTGGATGACAATGCTGTATATCATCAAGATATAACATCACGTTGTCGCCCATCTCTAATGCCAGGTTGAGCTTTTCGACCTCTTCACGGGCGGCAGCATTGGGAGCCTCCAACGGATCGAGCGATGTCACACCATGACCGATGGTCGGACCGTTGATCTTCATGAAAATCAGCCCCAGGCGGTTGGCAATGTACTCCATTAAAGTTGTTTTACCGTAACCCGGCGGAGAAACCAGTAGCAACAACCCCATCAGGTCGGTTCGTTTTTCCTCTCCTACAACGCCAATTTGCTTGGCGAGGTTGTCTCCTACGAGTGGCAAATAGACTTCATCGATCAATCGATTACGTACAAATGATGTTAATACCCTAGGTCGAAATTCTTCCAGCCGCAGCGTCTTCCGGGCCTCTTCGACAAGTTCCTGCTTCCGGTCGAGATAATTGGTAAATCGGGGAACGATTTCAGCGTCATACTGTCGAAGCCTACACATAAAACGGTTGAAATTGAGATGGTAGCTGCCCGAATCGATCCGTGGGTGCTGGCCGACCAATCCTGTAAGTTCTCGATGCGTGTTGCCATCAACGATGCTGGAGTGGTCAAGCTGTTGATTCGCCAAGAGAATAGCCAATTCGTCGACATAGTCAGCGTCATCGGGATGTTTGGAGTCTGTTGCCTGTGAATAGTGAACAAAGGCCTTCGCCCAATCGCGAGCCAGCAGATGCCTGCTACGAGCATCGCATCGGACGGAGTCCAGCGACTTCGCCATCCGCTCTCGCTGACCAGTTTTTTTTAAGTGCTCTTGCATGGACTGATAGAGATCGACTGCCCGACGACTCAAGGCGAACGACCCAGGCTGTGTCAACTCTGCAAACAAGTAGGCAGCCGCATCACTTACCAATACTTCCGCAAAGAGCCCACCTTCGACTATAAATTGAGCCAATAGTGCTTCAAGGTCGGCCAGGTACTGAGCCTGGCTTTGGCTGGCTGGAAAAACTTCGCCAACCGACCCAAAACCGGCAAGCTTGGCCCCGAGCAACTTCTTTAGTTCTGCTGTCGTAAACTCATGCCAGTACAAATTCGCCATGGCCCGTGCGGGAGCAGAAAATCGAAGCAAACCAATGGTACTACGCATCTCTAGTAGCGGTCGCAACAGGATTGCCGCGTCGCAATCATGGACACCCTTAGTGTACGCTTCGCGATAACGGGGGCCCATTTGCTGCTGCACGAATTTGACCGTCTCAGCTGCTGTTTGCTTGAGAAGGTCTGCGGGAGATATCTCGTTATCTCCATTTACGACTTGCTTATAAAGTTGGTAAGCCAAATACTCACCTCGATAAACGTGCGTACTCTCAGAAAGAACCTCTTGGGACCATAGGTCACGAGCATTCTCCAGATCGTGATCGACCAGTGGCTGATAGAAATTAGTACCGGTAAGATGAAGCTCAATCTGCTCGTCGCGGGTCACGGTCGTAAGATCTAATGCCTGAACATTGACCGAGAACTTCCGCTGTCCCAACTGGATCACCTGCTCGCCATCGACGAACAGTTCTTGCCGATCTTTAAGCTGACGCACTGCGTCTTCGCGGACCGTTTTCAACCTACTCTGAATGTCATCGACTTTGACGCTATCTTCAAGCTGAGTAAGCTGTTCGACGATATCGCGAACTTTATCGACCATCAAGTCGGCAGCGAAGTACCCATGTATTTCCTCAACCGACGTCAAAGTGCCGACACGAGTTGAAATTCCTTTCAGTATTCTTTCCGCCGCTGAAGCCAGCGAAGTTGCCCTTTTATTACGTGCTTCGACGAGTGCAAGCTTACGCTGTTCGAAGACGTGGTAGACTTCTTCGCGTTTCTCAGTGAGCTGAAGTACAAACTCATCAAATTCGGCAAACCGACCTTCGAGTTCCTCGATTTGCACCATCAATCTGGTAAGAAATTCATCGCACTTCTGCGGTGAATCGCACACATCGAGCCAATTCACTACGCTCTGATTCAGCAACTTCAATTGCGAGTTGAACTCTGCCACACCTTCCACTGAAAGTAGACTCTTGAGTTTCCCCTTCAGGGCCGAACGGGCGCCGTTGAGAGTGGAAAAAATGGTTGAAATATTTTCAATGATCGTCGTACGCTGAGTGGTATCTTCGATCTTGAGATTGCTGACGATCTCAATCAACATTTCCATTTCAGCGGCACTAGCATCAATTTGCTTGGCGAGGTCCTTCGCTTCGGTAACCTTTTGCAAGCTGCCTATTTTCTCTCGCTGAGCGTCGACCCGAGTTTGGTAGGGCGCCAGGGAATCTTTTCGCAGTAAAAATGCCACGCAACGTTTGGCCAGCTGATCTACCTGCTCGGCAACTTCTATCCCAAGCCCCTCCACACGAGCTTCACCCGCATAGCGCAGGTCTGCCAGTGAAACGACTTCACCGCGTAAACGCTGAAGCTTACTGAGTGAATCGACAAAATCGTCAATTACCTCAAACCGCTGTCGCTTGATTTGATTGAGGAGTGAGTCCTTTGACGACTTGACTCGTGCAAATGCTTCGGCCGTATTTCTTTTGACCCGAACGACTTTATCAAATTCATCAATCGCTGCGGTAGCGGCGGCTTTGATCTCGAAAAGTGGCTGATTCAAATGAAAGGTTTCATCATGATCGAGCCAGAAATACGAGTCCATCACGTTGGTGGTGTTTTTGACGATGTCGACATAAAGGTTGGCATAAGCATCTTCTTTTTCAAGAAGGTTGAGCGTTTCATGACATTCAGCCATCGCTCGGACTAAATCGCGATTCCCCACCTTAAACAGAAGCGAATCAGGGTCGGCATCGGGCACCAAGTCGCCTTCAACGTAAGGCGTTTGCCAAATTTGGAGTGCATGGTGCTTTTGCGCAGTCTCTTCTTGAGCAGTGAAGCAAATGAGCTCTCCATTGGAGAATAGGGTTGCTCCGTGACAGATAAGCGGAGTATCGACTCGTTGCTCAATTACATTGTAATGGAGCAGAACGTAGACTCCCGATTGGCGATTGTAGAATCGGTAGAGCACGTCCTCGCCATTGGAAGCTGCGACACTCGTTTCAAACAACAAATCCGAGAGTTCATTGTCGAAAGTCTTGGTCTCACCACTTTGCAAGTAATAGCCGTTAGGGAAAATCAAGCCATGACCCGATGGCAGCAGCACACAGGCGTCTGCAATTGAGTCAATACGTTTTACCTGCTGGAGCTTTTCATTATAAACCAGATATCGAAAAGACTTTTCCTGGTAGGGACGAATTTTCAGCAGAATGATATTCTCGAGGACCGCGTACTGTATTTCTGCATCGTCTAACGTTTGATCAGGATTCTCAACCGGCTCCTGGTAGATTCCTTCGCCTGATTCTGTGTTGTCTTCTATTTTGATGGTGAGGTCACCACCTACCGTTTCTACAAATACCCGATCCTCGATCGAAATATGAGGATGTGCTCCATAGAGATGCTGATCGAGAGTAGCCCGCTTCCAGGTAAACGCATGTCTGTCAGGGAAGCGGACTTCATGATCGCTACGATTATCGAGATACTTGAGCTTACCCTCTTGCACCAGCCACTTGAAAGCCTTGATGTCAGCAACCGCTTTACCGACACGAAAGACCATATAGAGGTAGCCTTCGCGGATGAAGAATTTGGCAAATTCGGCATTCTTGTAGTATCGATAAATTTCCTTGAAATCACGCTGAAATTGACCATCGCCTAACAGATCGAGCGACTGCTCCTGAAGGGCACCTTCATGGAATGTAAAAACCGAAAAAACATCGTCTATTGAGATTTCACTACGCAGGCCAATGTGGACGTTGTAGCCGAAAATGAAGTGGTCGCCGACTGCATAAATGTCACGGGGAGTGCAATTGTTCGCGGTCGTTATTCGCTCAGTGCTGAGTAGAGTAGTTTTGATCGAACCAAAAACGGCGCGACGAGCTTCATTGAGCTGATCGAGTCGTGTGCGCAACATTTTGCCATGCTCGCGCAGGCGACTTCGAATGATTTCATAAGTGCCGCCTTCCAATTGCTCAGCAACTTCAGGAGTATCGTTGGGATCTGGCATGGACAGCTTTCAGAAATACCGTCTCTCTCTGCGAAGTTTTCCAGGCAGTGAGAGATGAGCGTCGACTTGCGTAACGATCGTCTTTACCTTGAAGGTTATGATTTCGTTGAGTTTTTGCCGACTTGATTGGAGTCAAGTTGGAGTGTGGCGACTCGCTTGTCCGACATTCCCAAGCCACCGGCCATTTGCTTGAGCCAATCCAGCTGGGTTCGGACTTGATCACTGCCAGTCATTCCAAGCATCTTGGTAATCAAAGCTGCTATTGACAGATCTTTGATGTCGTCGGTACTCAGATTGAACTCTCCCACCAACTGCTGCACTTTGTCACGGAAGTACTCGGGGTTGCCATTGAAGAAGGTGTTTTTGATATCCATGGCAACCTCGCTATTGTTGACAAAGCGATCGATTGCCTTGCCTCCCTTCACCGAGTCGACGATTTTGTCGAAGAATTCGCTCTCGCCCCCGACAATATCAATGCGGGCCGATTTCAGCGCCTCACCTACTAGGCGCGACTGCGCCTCGGCTATGTCGGTTTGCGCGTCGATAGCCGCAAATTCAATCTCTTTCTCCTTGTTGAGTGTCAGCTTAAACTCTTCATGTTCTTTACCGACACTATCAAACAGTTTCATGGCAGCGGCCTTTTCTTCGATGCCCTGGGCTTCGCTGCTGAATTTTTTTAGCAAGACATCGGCTTCTGCTGTACCTGTTTTTTGCAATGCATCCGCTTTGGCTTCTTCGACTTGCGCTTCGCCCAGTCCAATGGCGGCCGAGTCAGCCGTTTTAGCCTCAGCCAACATTTTGGTCGCCTGCATTTGCCTATCGGCTGCATCACGATCCGCATCGGCATTGATCACCACTTGTTGAGCCAGCAACTCAGCCGCTCGTTTTTTGGCTTCTGCAGCTTTGACTTCGACCACTAGGCTTTCTTCCGCCACTTGCTCGGCGGCGGTGATGGCGACCTGCTTGGTTCGATCCGCACCGGCAAATTGTTCGGTGTCTTTGATCTTTTCCTGCTCCTCGACGACAGCCCGTTCGACTATCACTCGTTCGCGGATCACTTCCTGGATATTGCGCTTCTCAACTTCGATCGCCTTTTCTTTCGCCACGTCGGCTACTCCTACCACCCGTAGACGCTCGGTCGCTTCCAGTTGACGGTCACGCTCGACCCGTTCGGTTTCGACCGCGTGGGTCTTCTCTTTATTCTTCGCAGCGACGATAATTTGCCGTTGCTTGTTCTCTTCGGCTACGCCCAATTCCTCTTCGGTTGCTATACGGGCATTCTCAGAGCGTAAACGCTGCTCTTCCTGTACCTTTGCAGCTTCCGCTTGTTCACGGGCGGTGATCTCAGCAATTTCTCGCTCCTGTTTCTGAACGGCCTCAACTCGCTGCTTTTCTAACTCCAAGATCGTTTCCGCCGCTTCGACATCCTGTTTCTTTAATGTTTTTTCCTTTTCCCGAGTGAATTGATTCTCCTGAACCTTTTCTCTTGCCGTCAATTCAGTAATCTTCTTGATACCTTCGGCATCAAGAATGTTCGTGGGACTGAGTAGCTCAAGTGGGGTTTGTTCAAGAAAATCAATCGCAGCATCGTCCAATTGATAACCATTCAGATCGGTACCGATCACCTTGATAATTTCGGACTTAAATTGCTCACGTTGGTCATAAAGTTGAATAAAATCGAATTGCTTGCCGACCGTTTTCAAGGCTTCCGAGAACTTGGCGTCGAATAATTCGACCAGCGTAACCTGCTCAGATGCTCGTATGCAGCCGATCGACTGAGCAACTTCCTTAATCTTTAAAGGGTCATTGGCTACGCGAACAAAGAAAGCGACTTCGATGTCTGCGCGGATATTGTCTTTGCAGATCAACCCTGAAATTCCCTTGCGGGCAATTTCAATTCGTTTAAGAGTCAAGTCCATCTGTTCAACACGATGTACCAGTGGCACGACCCACATGCCACATCCTGTGGCAACCAGCAGGTTTCCTCCGCCAGAGCGAACCAATGCTTCCTCAGGACCAACTTTGCGGTAAAACCTCGAAGCGGCAGCCACAAGGACGAACAAGACAAACAGGACAGTCAAGCCAATTACGGCAGCTGGTATAATCCATTCAGGCATGATACGCCTCACTGAAGAAAGGTTAAAACGATTTACCACGTGTTAATATATAAGTCTGGATCGCAGATGAAGATCGAACCATCTGATATTATTTTTGGGTTAAGGCGGCTCCGAAGCCGCGACAACGTAATAAATCTTACTCTCGGAATCGTAATCAATGATCAGGGCACGCTGCCCCTTCGAAAGCTCGCCTTCGCGAACCTTGACATCCAGGATGAGTGGAGCCGCTTCCGTTTGGCACTTTGCCTGGCCAAAATCCTCGGTGGCCCGGTAAGTCGATATTTCGCATTCCCGGTCGATGAGATCTTCGGGAAGACGCCGCGAAGGTTTGGCAAAGATATTCGCCAAGGGATTGGTAAGAAATTTCGTCAACAACATACTCACCACGATATTTCGCCCAAGCAGGAGCGTAGTCCTGGGATCGACGGAGTTCTGGTCAAAAACCATCCACAGGATCAATGACAGCATCCACCACACAAGCCCGTAGATACAGAGCCAGATCATGACCGGCAAGTCACCGACATTTAAAAATTTCAGCGTTACAAAGCCGATGCTCGAAAAAGCACCCACATCCGCGTCGAAGTCCAGATCAAAATCAAACAACTCAAAGTCGGGAGCACCAAGAATGACCAACACTCCATAAGCAACAATCAATAACACCAGTAGCGTTGAGGGCAACACTGGCATGGTGAAACAATGCTCAAAAAACAATGTTAACTGCTGAATTAACTGCTGAGTCATCCTGTAATACCTCCCCAAGAACCTGTGAATCCTCCCCGAGAACCTGTGGGTCAACAGCTATTCGCGGGGCAAATGGAAATATTGCCATAGAAGTATGTATTTCATTGCAAAAGCTCTTTCATCGCAGGCATCAGAATATTCTCAACTTCGGGTGCTACCTTCGACGCTCCCGGACTATCCTCATAGCCGCCCTGCTGATAATGCTCCTCAAGACAAATATAACCGGGTGCGTATTCACCGTAAGCGGTCATGGCCACAAAGAGATCGGGACGCATTTTTTGTGCGGCCAATTGATACTCAACCACTAACTCGCCCGGCATGTGCAATATGCGTGCTGGACCAATCGTTAAACAAGTGAGGTCTATCTTATCACCTGCCTGGCAACGGCGCAGCCACACCAGATCCTTTGCAACTTCTGCACGCTGAGCGAACTTCAGTTTGCTATCGTTGAGTTTTGTTACCAGCGCTTCTTCATGCAGATGGTGCGACACCGGCAGGGCAACGGCAACCGTTTTCCAAGCGACATCCTTGGCCGTGAGAGGATGTTTTTCGGTTACCCGATAGGCGGTTGCCATTCCTTCTGCCAAACGAATCGCTAAAGTTTGGCGATTTTCATGCGAACCATCGTTGTATTTGCCGGCTCCAATATTGCCACCCGCGCCATTGAAATGAACATGGGTAAGACCATTGAGCGTACTCTGACGTAAGAAACGCGCAATGCCGGGAAAGTCTGCACTTGCCACCCCAGTCAAATAGTAGCTTTGCGGGTGGGTGGCATAGTACGTGAGCACAACCACCGGCCGATCCTCGTTCCAGAAACTGATCGATTTGACCCAAGGGTCGATGGTTCCCTCTGGCTCAGCGCGTACTTTGGGATCCTTGCAAGAGGTGTAGCGAACCACTTTAACTTTACCATCAGCTCCAAGTATCCGTCGATTGGACGCGACTTTATCGACTTTTGCTTGCCCCAGCCCGACATGCGTTACTGTATGCGCAAGGTCCGTTGCCCGTTTTGCCGCATTCGCAACGCGAGCCATTGTCTGACGGGCAAAGAGAACGTCAAACATGACTCCTCCTAAACCTTGTTCAGCAAGCAATCTCTCGGCACTAAAATCGCAGCGGGGTGCGTCGTGTTGATGGAGTGAATGAACCGAGACCCGCTGCGGAGACGTCTTAACTGCCTTGGCAATAGCTTCGCGCCAACGTTGGTAACCGCCGTTGCTGATACCTATCCAATCGACTGCGCAGAGTACGATTGGGTCGCCACTTCCCACTAAAACTATCCCACGAGCCGTAAGGGGCATCCCCACCGCGTCGCAACGGCCATATGCCAAGTGACTGCCCACAGGAGGCGAAGCATCGACCACAAAGGTTCCCACACGTATCGGCGTCTTATTCTCAGTTGCATCCTCAGTAGCTAAGACGGCCAACGGGAAAGTGGCAACGATGGTAAGACTTAGCCCGAGCACAGCGATGCGTATCATTGTCAGCCTCAATTTTTGAAGTGGTGTCAGTTTCCTCAATCCCAATGGCAGTCTTTGCGGCTCAAGATGCCGGTCTCCCCGATTCAAGCTGAATGACGAATTTGCCACAGCCCATCTTTTCCAAAGCCCTAACGATAGCACGGGCGCTCTGCTCAAAACGTCCCTTAGGAATCCAATTGAGGGTGAGAGAGACACCTTGTTCGGAAGTTTCATCGTTGGCGGATAGACGAGGATCATCGGCGATAGTTTTCATCGCAGACGAGTCGAGCGTTGCTTTGATCTGCTGAACAACACCTTCGTTAGGAGCCTGAAAGTTGACCGTCAGTGAGGTAGGCAATGCAGGATCTTTGTCTGCAAACGGAAGTACATCGGGAACAATGGCGATGTTCGTTGTTACTTTAAGCGGCACCAGAGCACCCACATCGTACGTCAATTCTACAAAGAAAGCCGTCCAGCCCTTTTCCGGCTCTGCCACTTCGGCCACAAAAATACCATCCCCCTGATCTTCGAGAACCTGGCTCTCATATTTAGGGCCTAAAGACTCCATACGAAAATCGCGAGCATCAGGATTGTTAGCCTTCCAGAGAGTCACTTTTTCAGGCTGATCTACGGTCTTAATCCGAAACACGTTTTCTGCGGTACGTTGCCAGGAGAATTCTGGCCCATCCTTACCTGCCAGTATAAGCGAATAGAAAGCAATTAAGCTTTCCACCGCATCACTTCCGCCCAAACCATGATCCGCGTTAGGAACATAACGCAAATACTTCTCTCCTTGAAGCTCGTCAAAATAGTGTCGAGACATGTCGGGTGGAAAAAACTGATCGCCCGAGCCATTAATCATAAATTTCGGCATGGTGAGGCGATGACGATAATGGTAAGGATCCACTAGCGCAAAAAGCTCTGGCATCCGCGGATGGTTCGTAATCTGCACCAGATGGTGTTCGACATAGTCCGTAATCGAGGGAGCAAAAAACCCATAGGCGGAAAAGTGATGTCCCATGGACTTCTCCAGATTGAGAATATCGATGACGATCGGAACGATGCCCACCACTCGCTTGTCCACGGCCCCAACGAGCCAGGTGGTCCAACCTCGCTTCGAACCACCCGCCACTACATACTGGTTGATTTCCTTTTTACCCCCTTGATCCGAAGCCAATAGTTCCGTGACCGCATCCATTGCTCGCACCACACCCTTGACCATAGGATTGCGAGCTGGCCAAGTAACGTCACCGGTTTCAAGAAACTTGACCCACGTATAAGCGATCAAGTCATCCTCAGTACGACGTTCCCCATCGTTATGAAATACAAGAGGCTGGTTGGGAGTCATGTGGACCTGAGCGACAACGGTCTGCGTCGCCCGGGCAATCTCCCGAATTCTCTTATCAGGACCTTCAGGTGGCGCGCCGCCATTTCCACCACCACCAATGAACATGAAACCGATTTTCGATTTCACCCCTTTTGGCACAGCAATGGTTACCCAGTGTTGCCAAACCGTACGGTTTACTTCGTCCTTCGTCCTCCAAGTTTGTGATTTCATATCTAACACAAAAGTCTGCATGTCGTCTGTTGAATTTGATTTAACAATAGTCCAAGCGAAACTGTCGTCTTTGCAATCGACATAATCGTCCAGTGGCGTTCGATCCGGCAATCCTTCGGCACCAACCTGTGGTCTTTCCAGTACGGCCTGTTCGACGGCTTGCAAGGCCTGCCCCTGGGGTATTACCAGGATCACAAATAGAGCTAAACAACAAAGTTTGTTTCGATTCACTTGAATTTCCTCTCGATCATGTTGTGGGATTTCAAATTTTCATTTTGTCGCAAAATCACTTCCCATTAGTTTAACCGCAGCACCAGCGCTGTTGAAAGAGAAAATCTGGCTAGCTTTGAGCCTAATCTGATAGCCTGCGAACCTAGAATGGCATCTAGTTTGTTCGTGATTAGGGAATAAACTTTGAGTGAGCGGAGAACAGGAACATACGCCCCACACGAGGTTGCCGAACTGTGCCATTCTCTGGCAGTCCTAAAATATGGACGCATCGCCGACCGAAGATCGATTGAGGAGGTCGCTGAAAACGCGAAATCATTACTTGCCCAGACGCTTGTTCGAATACTGAATTCTCTACTGGGGAAAGCACTTCCCAAAAGCCAGCAACAACTTCGGCGACCCCTGCATGCGGATCTTTCGTCGTAGAAGGGCCCAGACAAGACTTTTTTCCTTGGCCAAAAATCCGAGCCATGTCTGGGTATCCGCGGTAACTAGCATATTTGGCTTGCCAATGTGACCTTCTTCGGTAGTAATCTTTTGGTTGCGGATCACTAGGGTTGCTTTCCGATCCTCCGCACCGGTAAAGGTGAAGTGATAGGTGCAGTCCACACCGGCCGACTTTTTGGCCTGAAAGACGAGCGACACGCCACGCAAAAATCCATCCACGCTGCGAGCTCGTAGACTATTGCCTACTTGCCTGGTTCTCTTGTTGGGAAATCTTTTGGCGACGTGATCTTCGGCATCCGAATTCTTCAGGACATAGATTGTTTCTTCCTTCTCTTGCAATGGTTTGACGATTTCCCTCAAGTGCGTTTTATTGTCCGCCAGGTAGGGGCCAATTACTTCCTCCCCTGCAGGGCAAACCGACATGCAGTACGCTGCTTTGTAATTGGCGCCGAACGAAAGGCTCTGCCACATCGAAGCCGACTCAGCATCGCTGACACGTTTACGGTAATCAAGAGCATTGTTGCTGTCAGCCACCTGCTCGACCCAGTCCGTGAAGCCGCCCAAGAACTCTCGGTAGTTATGCGTATAACAGGCGGAGAAATTAAAATTGCCATTTGGAGAGATGGCTCCCACTGGACAAGCCGCCACACACAATTTGCATTCTAGGCAAGGGTTGTAGTCAATAGGTTGGTCATATTCGGTTATTTCAGCGTCGATCAAAATTGTACCCAACGAGATAAAATTACCGAACTTCGGATGTATGACCAAGCGATGAACCCCCATCATCCCCAGTCCGGCTGCCACTGCAACCGATTTATGCGAGACAACCCACAATTTGCCGTCGGGGAATTATTCCATCTCCATTGGAAATCCCATGGCTGGATTGAGTGCGCGAACACCTCGGTCTTCCAACGCCCTGACCAATTTCCGACCAATTTCATTCACTTCATCACCAGCATGGTGAAATTCGAGATTTGCCACACTTCGAACTGGTGTTCGTAGTGGCTCCCGGTTCATGCGAACGATCACACGGATCAATGTTTTGGTAGCAGGGAGCGTGTGCAAAATGTCATCCCGTTGATCTTTGACTTCAGGGCGATCGACCTGGAAGAAACCGACATCATCAGCCCCACAATCGAGAATCAATTGACGTAGCCATCTGACATCGAGAGGTCGATTGTTCTTTTCTACGAACCTCGCTTCCAGCTGACGTAAACGCTTTACCGTGGGATGATTGGCTAACTTCATTGCTTTGCCTGATCTACATGAATATACAACTTCATATTAAAAAAAAACTCACTTCTGGATCGTTTCCCCTAATCGGCCAACCGCCTGCCCCAATTGCTCGACGATCCCATCCCCAAGAAGAGCCCTGGCTCTTTTCTGGGCTTTCCTCCATGCAGGATCCGCCTGCAGCAACAGTTTGCGCCCCTCGGTGGTCAGGCGAAAAGGTTGCGCCCGCCCATCATCGACGGCGATGACCTCCAGCCAACCCCGTGTTTTCATACGTTCGACATTGCGGCTCAGCGTAGAAGCGTCCAGATGCATTCGTGCGCAAATCTCAGCCGGCCGAGCTGTCCCCATGGTTCCGGCAGCAACCAAGATGTTCATCTGACTCACTTTCAAACCCAATGGACGCAGGGCATCGTCATAGATGTTTGTCACCACTCGATTGAGCATCCGCATCCGCACCGCAATGCATTCTCCGGCAATGGTATCCGTCAGCACCTTGAGCTTTTCAGCTGCCATGCATTTTCTCCTATCATTTATTTGTACATGCAAACACATCGAATCTCAAACGTAAAACTTGAGTTTTTTTGAATCAAATTTTGTCAACTAAAGCCTGTAGATTTGGAGATTTATGAGCTACGGACTTAATTGGGTGAAACCTTACGCCGAAGGCGTTCAAGAGGTTGACACTCTAGGGAGACCAAGACCGATGTGACCTGTGCTAATACAATGGAATCGTTTTACCTTCGGCGTTTCACTCCGAGGCTAGTTAGCTCTCGCCAATTTCTCCGGTCGGTCGATGCATCCGCTGCCCATTGGCCGTCTTGAATCACCTAGGCAAGCGAACGCTTTCATGCACGTTGTAAAGCAGAAGTCGTCGGAATGGCCCATTTTTTAGCTATGATTGTCGCGATCCAGTATGGCACGACGATGGGCGTTTCTTGTACAATCAGTTGACAATTACAACTTTGTTTGTCGGTTGCCCAACACGGTGAGGTCCATCATGTTCACTGGAAGATTTGAGCATTTCGTTCTCGTTACATTGATGCTACTTTTCGCTTCAGCCGCGAATGCAGAACCGCAGCCGTTCGCCGATGCGAATGTCCGTAACATTGAGACATTTCTCCAGGAGCAATTCCAAGAAGCTGAATTTGGCTTCGTGGTCGGCCTGGTCGATGAGACTGGCAGCAAAGTCATTAGAGCGGGGCGGCTGGGTAACGGTACGAGTCAAGGCATCGATGGCAATACTGTTTTTGAAATTGGTTCCATTACGAAGACATTCACTTCGCTATTGCTAGTAGACATGGTAAATCGGGGCGAGCTGAAATTTGACGACCCAGTGGCAAAGCATTTACCTCCATCCGTCAGAGTGCCAACGTATGATAAGAAACGCATCACGCTCTTGAATCTGGCGGTGCAAGACTCTGGACTCCCCTTCAATGCGGACAATCATGCTGAGGGAACGTGGTGGGAAGGATTCAATGAGTACACGGCGAAAGATATGTATGCGTTTCTGTCGCATCATCGATTAGAGGTTGAACCCGGAACAGCCTTTCGATACTCCAATTTGGGCATGAGTCTACTCGGGCATGCATTGGAACGAAGTGCTGGAGAAGATTTCGAGTCATTGGTGGTGAGCCGTATTTGTGACCCTTTAGACATGAACGACACGCGAATCACGCTCACCGAGAACATGAAATCGAGGCTTGCAGTGGGACATAGTTCCAGCGGAAATCGCACAACTGCCGCTCAATATGGAGAACGCATCGCAACTCGTCCGCGAGGTCATAGGAATCGGCTCGACATTGGCTTTCGATAAAGAGACTGGACTCATCAGGTTTGTTGCCGTCTATCCGAAATCACCGGCTGGACGTGCTGGGCTCGAGGCTGGTCAATTAATTCAAAAGATTAACGGGGTCTCGGTAACAGGAAAGAGTATGGCGAAATGCTTCGAGTTGATGCGGGGCCCAACTGGCACCATCGTTCAACTGGAGATAAAGTATGCAGACAATAAAACTAGGGTCGTCGAGT
>JBDOMT010000277.1:0-10033 GCA_039831705.1 Pirellulales bacterium
TCTGGGTCGGCATCAGAAGAATGTGCGACTTTGCTACCGCATGGCTAGCGTTTGGGCCAAAACAAGAGACTTGTGTATAAACAACAGGCTCACGCCCCACGGCTAGATGCAATCGCCACTTCGTGGCGATTGCGGTAAGTAAGCCACAACCAGAAAGTCGGGCTTTAGCCGACTGTCGGCGAACCCTCCGCCTTCAGGCGGTGGTCTTCAGTCCCTTCCCTAAGGTGGCAACGGGGCCTCGCGCCGAAACGGATGAAATATCCGGGCTCAATTTGGTGAAACGAGCAAAATTAGATAAATTGCTCTTGCCTTGGCACATGAACACCTATACAGTATTCGTACGTACAGTATGAGTGTGTTTGCCGTCTGAGTTGCTTTTGGTTTCACATTGTTTCTAAGGTTTCACATTGTTTCTTTTGATTTCACATTGTTTCTTTTGATTTCTCTTGGGATATAGGGTTTCATAGAAAGGGTTTCAGGTTATGGTGACAGCGACAGTGAAAAAAATCGATCCGGTTCAAGTTCAGGCAACTAAGGCAATTATTCAGACAACTAAGACAACTAATAGAGCAGTGGATAGCAGTATGGCAAAAAAAGAAAAAACTTCGGAACGCGGGGATTCAAAGACAAATAATCTGACAAAAGTCGCGGCAAAAAAGGGGAATAAACCAAAGAAGGATAACTCAAAAAAGGAAAAAAAGTCAGCGTTCAAAGCTATTATGGAAACTAGTGATGAGCTGCGCCATACGGTATCGGCCATTGAAAAGCAATTTGGTGAAGGCTCGATCATGCCTCTGGGTAGTGATCAGATTCGCCGAATCAAGGGTATATCCACTGGGAGCCTTTCGCTTGATATTGCATTGGGAGGGCAAGGTATTCCCTGTGGGCGGGTCATCGAAGTTTATGGTCCAGAGTCGAGTGGAAAAACGACTCTGGCCTTGCATGTCATTGCTCAGTCTCAACGATCTGGTGGTATTGCCGCTTTCATCGATGCCGAACACGCATTCGATCCTAGTTGGGCCAAAAAACTGGGAGTCGATTTGGAGACTCTCCTGGTAAGTCAGCCTTCCCATGGGGAAGAAGCGATGCAAATTACCGAAATGCTTATCAAGAGCAACGCAGTCGATGTCATTGTCATTGATTCGGTGGCTGCGCTGGTTCCCAAAAGAGAGCTGGATGGCGAAATAGGTGATTCGCACGTTGGTTTGCAAGCCCGACTGATGAGCCAGTCGATGCGCAAATTGACAGGAGCTATTGCCAAGGCCAAAACGGCTGTGATTTTTATTAATCAGATTCGAGAAAAAATTGGTGTGATGTTCGGTAGTCCTGAAACGACGCCGGGGGGACGTGCGTTGAAGTTTTATTCTTCCTGTCGAATTGATGTGCGGCGTATTGGCCAGCTTAAGGATGGGGAGCAGATTGTGGGGCAGCGAGTTCGGGCGAAGGTGGTAAAGAATAAGGTAGCCCCACCTTTCCGCACGGCGGAGTTTGATATGATGCATACCTGCGGTATTAGTTACGAAGGGGATATTCTCGATATGGGAATGGAGCAGAATCTGGTCACACGCACTGGTTCGTGGTTCCGTTATGGCGAGATGCAGTTGGGGCAAGGTAAGGAAAAGGCACGCACGTTCTTAAAAGAGAATCCTCAGATTACCGAGGAGATTAAGAAGAAAATACTTGCTGCCGGTGACACGGAATCTGACGACAAGCCGTAGGGTTCCTAGTGGCGTTCGCCTGCTGATGGGTTTCCCTTAAATTCCCGTTGGTAAACCATGAGCTCTGCTGGTGACAAAACACTAGGCGATGCTGTTACGTAATTACCGCGAAGCGGTAGGATTTCTGGCGGCAAGCCGCACTGGGACGACTGCCGCATGTTACGTTTGCTGAGGTGGCGACGACTTTACGCGGCAGTCCTCCAAGATGCGTTTGCCTGATGGGTTTCCCTTAAATTCCCGTTGGTAAACCATGAGCTCTGCTGGTGACAAAACACTAGGCGATGCTGTTACGTAATTACCGCGAAGCGGTTTAATAACATAGCCTGGGGTTAGTGTGGTTACTACGGCAACGCCGAAGTAACCACGCTTACCCTAGGGTCGATGTTCCCTGGATAGTTACCCTGAAAGGGTTATACAAGAAGGGTTATACAAGGGGCTCGGTAGTGCAACCCTTTTAGGGTAGGAGCTTGTTGGGTGACGATTACCCAGGGTGCCCTGCGTGATCCGGGTTGAGGTGTGATCCGGGTTGAGGTGTGATCCGGGTTGAGGTGTGGGTTTCATTCATGCATCACTCAGAGAGTCCCCCAGGTCGCAACGCATTTCTCCTTGGTCGTTGCTTTGCCATAGATGGCCTGTGGCTGCTTCTAGGGCTGTGAGCCAGCCTCCCCCATAGCAGTAGGTATCAATGCAGATCAGATGTTCCAGATCCAAGATGTGTCCCTGTCTGTTAGCGGTGTGGCCCAGCACGGCAATTTGTCCTGACTGATGAGGTCCAGGTGTGTGCTCATGGAGGGATTGCCAGCGAAGTAGTTGCCATGGTTGCTCGGCCAGTGGTAAGAACTCACGATAGTTGCCATGTGCGTAAAAGTGATTGTCCTGCACATGGAAGTCGCCCCAGGAGCGGATGAAGGTCAGATGTTCTTCTGTCACAGCGGCCAACGATGCCTGATGACCATACGAGTCAAGAGTTTCGGCCCCGCCAAAGCCCAGCCAGTCCTGGCGTGGCATCTTACCATCAATCACGTCCAACAGCATTTGCTCATGATTGCCTAGGATTGTTGTCAGCCGACATGAATTCCTTAGTGACAGAAGCTGTTGGAGTACTGCGCGGCTGTCAGGGCCACGATCAATCACGTCTCCAAGCACGATCAAAGAATCCTCGGGACGCAGGTTCAATGCAGTAAGCATTGTTTCGAGTGCAATGGCACACCCGTGGATGTCGCCTACAGCGAATATGCGTCCGTTAGACATGGAAGGTCGAATGTATCTAATGCCAAGGCTTGGGAAAGGACAAAAATTATGACATTTTACCTTTGGGTGCAATCGTAGAAACCAAGAAGCCAAGGGGGAGCATGGGGAAGACAGGATTTTACAGAAGAAAACAGGGAAAACAAAGAAGCCATGGCATGGCCAATCGTCCTGCTGTTTCCATGCCCATCTTCGTTCTCTTTGTTATCTTCTGTGAATAGGCTCTTGTTGGGGGTTAGGAGAAGGGGCAATTTTCAGAAAATGGGATGTTGCTTTCGGCTGCTCCAAGCCCGGTTTGGTGTCGATTGACATTCCCATAGGGAGCGATACGATAGACTGCTGATGTCCCCTTTTTTCTGCATGGAGGCCACTTCACATGGCTCAGCCGATCACACAGCTAGAACAAGCCCGAATGGGCACAATCACTCCGGAAATGGAATATGTAGCAGGTCGAGAGCATCTCTCGGCGGAGGAAATATGTGCGGAGGTGGCAGCCGGCCGGATGGTGATCCCTGCCAACCGGGTCCATTTGAAGGCCAATTTGGAGCCTATGGCAATCGGTGGAGCGATTACGTGCAAGGTCAATGCGAATATTGGCAATTCGGCAGTGACCAGTGATTTGGAAGGTGAACTCGAGAAACTACATACGGCCGTCCATTTTGGTGCTGATACCGTCATGGACCTCTCGACGGGCACCAACATTGATACGATTCGTGAGGCGATTATTGCCAAATCACCGGTACCTATCGGTACCGTTCCCCTCTATCAGATGTTGGAAGAATTGGGCGGCGAAATTGAAGAAATGCGTCCGCAGCATTTTCTCGACATGGTCGAGCACCAGGCCAAGCAGGGCGTTGACTACATGACGATTCACTGCGGTGTGAAATATGAGCATTTGCATTTGACGACCGACCGTTTGACGGGCATTGTCAGCCGTGGTGGTTCGTTGATTGCGAAGTGGATGATGGTTCACCGAAAGGAAAATCCGCTTTACACACACTTTGGGGATTTGTGTGACATCATGCGGCAATATGACGTTACCTGGAGCCTGGGCGATGGTCTGCGGCCTGGTTCTTTAGCCGATGCCAGCGATGCAGCGCAGTTTGCCGAGTTGGACGTATTGGGTGAACTGACACGTTTAAGCTGGGAGCGAGGAACTCAAGTGATGGTGGAGGGGCCAGGCCACATTCCGATGGATGAAATCAAGATGAATGTGGACCGCCAAATCGAAACTTGCCAGGGCGCCCCCTTTTATCTGCTGGGGCCACTGGTCACCGATTTTGCTCCGGGCTACGACCACATCACCAGTTGTATTGGCGCCGCGATGGCCGGATGGGCCGGGGCTGCAATGCTCTGTTATGTAACGCCCAAGGAACACTTGGGTCTACCCGAGAGAGAGGATGTTAAGCAGGGGATGATTGCATATCGTATTGCAGCTCATGCTGCCGATATTGCGCGTAAAATACCCGGGGCCAGAGATCGAGATGACGCCCTGTCGAGAGCCCGATTTGCTTTCGACTGGAACGAACAGTTCCGTCTGGCGCTAGACCCGGAAACGGCTCGCCGTTATCACGACGAAACCTTGCCTCAAGATACATTCAAAAGCGCACACTACTGTAGTATGTGCGGCCCCAAGTACTGTTCCATGAAAATTACCGAAGATATCCGTGAATTGGCCTCCAAGGGAGAGTTGGTGGAACTCACGGAAATAGAGAGTCCTACGTCATAATTTGAAAATGGGTTCGAAAATGGGATCGAAAACGGCGTGAAAATTCCAACCTTGGTTTTGCTCCTTGCATTGTCGTGGACCGGTTGTCAGGATCGAGTGGCAATTACTTCCGCAATGACTTCTCCGGCCGAAGAGGTAACTCATGCTGAGCTTTCTCCTTTCAATAAGGCTGGCAGTCCTGTCGTCGCACTGAGCATCCCCAACATGCATTGCGAATCGTGCGTAGCTAAAACGACCGAGGTGCTATCCAGGCAGCCAGGTGTGATCGAGGTGCGTGTTGATCTCGAGACGAAACGAGCTACGTTGGCCGTTGATGAGGCCTCATTCGATTCCCAGATCGCTTTGGTAGTACTGGACGACTACGGGTTTACCGATTCAACGGTGATGCCAAATGAGGGGGTGCTAGAGAAGAGATAAGATGTGGTCGACCATTAATTCCCCTGTTGTCTGCAAGAATGACCAAGGGATAGAGCGATTTGAATGTTATTCTTGTAACAATCCAGTTTAACTCGCAACATGCTCAACCATGCGGTCTCTACCTTGTTGTTTCGCTTCATAAAGTGATGCAACAGCTTGTTCAAAAAGTTGTTTGGTAGTCACTTCTTCCACATGTTCGGATGTACATGTTAGTCCAATGCTTGCTGTGATGCGAAGTTGACAATCCCCAACAGGAATAGCAAGCTGGCGGATTGATTCCAATAGTCGTTGACCAAAGTTTCGCGCATCAGTCAATTCGGTCTGATTCAAGATCAGCCTGAACTCCTCCCCGCCATACCTGGCGGAAACATCATGCGGACGACTCATCCTTTGAAAGGTCTTTCCTACTTGGGTGAGCACTTCGTCTCCGATACCATGTCCGTGCGTGTCGTTGACTGCTTTGAAGTGGTCGAGATCCAGAATCAGCAGGCTAAAGATGTGGCCATTTCGGGAGTAGTTATTAATCGCTGATTGAAGGCCGTCATCAAAAGCCCTCCGGTTGGCGAGGTTTGTCAGTGGATCAATCAGCGATTGTTTTCGCAGCACATCGTTTGCCTGCTTGACTCTCAAGGCCGATCGGACACGTGCTTGAAGTTCCACCGGAACAAAAGGTTTGGTTACATAGTCCATACCACCGAAATCGAGCGCCTTAGCAATGTGACAGCTTTCGTTATCTTTCGTCAGAAACAATATCGGAATGTCTCGGGTTATTTCTATCTCTTTGAGCTGCCTGCAAACTTGGTAGCCATCCATACCGGGCATGTCGATGTCCAGTAATATCGCATCCGGTAACGACCTCTGGGCAATCTGAATTCCCTCACATCCTGACATGGCGTGGAGTGTTTCCAGGACAACCCCTGACATGTAGTAATCTGTCAGATCATGAGTATTGGGATCATCGTCGATGACCAGCAATTTTGGTGCCCATTCAAAGTCGGTTGTGGTACTTAGGGTGTTTAACATCAGGATTGGTCCTCATTATTTTGTGTCTCAATGGCCATGCTCACAAGGCTCTCAAGCAGGTCGAGGGATTTATTCAAGTGGTGTTGAGAGGTAGGATGACTGCGAAGTGCCGTCTCGCAATTGTCCGCAATTGCTGTGATTTGTGGAAAACCATAGTTCGCTGCCGTCCCTCGTAGCCTGTGCACAACGGTGCACAACTCATCTAATTCTTCTCCATGGCGTGCCATTTGAAGCTGATCGAGCATTCCCGGAAGCCGTGACAGATATTTTTCAAGTAGTGGTTTGAATTGTGAATCAGCGACTTTCTCAGAAATAAAAGGTTGCAGCAGACCTTCTGGATCTTGGGGAATTTGACATGTGATTTCAGGTAATAGTTGCTCGATGGTCTCAAATAATACGCACAGATCGAGTGGTTTGGTTAAGTATGCGTTGCAGCCAGCATCCAGGCAGGTTTGTTTGTCATCCTTCATGGCATAAGCAGTGAGGGCGATAATAGGGCAACGTAGTCCTTCGTTCCGGAGTCTACCTGTGGCAGCATAGCCGTCCAGACCTGGTAACCGCATGTCCATTAATATGAGGTCGTACGGCGATCCGGATCGTTTGGCTTCCACGGCTTCAGTAACTCCTTCAAGACCGTTGGAGGCCAATCTCACATACGCACCAGCGTCCTGGAGAAAAAGGGCTAATAATTCTTGTGTATCAGGAGTATCTTCGACGACCAGAATTCGCACCTTAGCCAAGTTCACCTTGGGAATTGGCAGTTTTTCCTCGTCAGTTAGTTTTATGGCGAGATTGCTAGTGTCTGGTTGCCACATGGGTGAACTGGGAGCGAAGGGAACGGTGAAGGTGAATACGCTTCCCTTTCCACTTTCTGATTTCAGCATTATCTCGCCTCCTCCTGCTGAGACCAGTTTCTGGCAGATAGAGAGTCCCAGGCCAGTTCCTCCGACATGACTGAGTTGTTCATCGCGGCAGCGCGTAAAAGGCTTGAAGATGTCAACCTGCTTGTTTGTTGGGATACCAATACCGGAGTCTTCCACCGCAACTACCAGAAAAGCCGAATTAGAATTGGGGCATTGAATTGCCAACCGGACTGTCACCCGACCTTCTCGAGTGAATTTAATCGCATTGCCAACAAGATTAGTGAGGATCTGACGAAACCGTTTGGAATCCATGAAGATTTGGTGTGGTATGGGTGTTGAGCATACGACGCTGAGAGTAAGTTCCGCGGAATGGGCCCTTTCTAATAAATTGGCTACAACCTCCTGCACCAAGGTAAGGGGTGAGCAATGAGACTTGTTCAAATCGAGTCGACCTGCTTCTATCTGAGACAGATCCAATAGGTCATTAATCAAGTCGAGTAGAAAATTGCCATTGCGTTTGATCGATGACAGCATTTTTATCCGGTTCGAAGGAGCTTTCTTGATTTCACCAAACTGGCGAAGTGCATCGGCATATCCGAGTATTGCAGTAAGAGGTGTTCGAATCTCATGGCTCATAGTTGCCAGGAATTCACTTTTAGTTTTCGTGGCAATTTCGGCAGTTGCTCGAGCTTCCCTCAGAGTAGCGATTGCACGTGTCCGTTCATGCATGTCGCGGCCAGAAATGCAGTAGTAGTTATGTCCATGGGGGTACATCAATTGACTGATGGATACTTCGACTGGTATTACGTTGCCGTTCTTATGGCAAAAGCCCAATACAAAGTTGAGGGAGTCTTCCGTTTCCAGATGATCAGGTTTGCGCAAAGAACCCATTTCTGACCACTCAGGGCAGAATGCCAAAATCGATTTGCCAATCATCTCTTTGTTCGAATATCCAAGTAGTGTGCTTGCTGACTCATTAGCGTAATAAACGCGTGATTCGGAATCCAGCCACAAGATCATTTCCGTTGCTCTATCGACAAAGAATTGAGTGATCTGTAAACGTTCCTCTTGTTGCAGTCGTCTAGATAGTTCTGCCTGTGTTTTGCGCATTTCTTCCAAGCCTTGGAAGGCGATTCCCAACAAAGGCATCAGGTAGCTGAAGACGTTAGCGAGGTGGGCTAGGTCGAAAGCAGCATCAAAGAGTTGCTTGGAAAATGACATGTAGATCTGTCCACACAGATTGAACAGAAGACTTGTGAGCAGGGTAGCTGTGAAGATATCCTTAGTCACACAATATCGCTTCCACACTAAGAGAAAGGCGATAAGAAACAGGATGGCGGAAAAAAAATCAACCGGACGAGTAATGATATTTTCAGCATAGATAAATTTAGGGAGGGGGATAGAGAACGCCAGGATGGTTGCACTGCCGCCGATCAGGATGGCGAAATTAGAAAAAACTGCAGCTTCTCGCCGAATACTCTTCGATTTTGGAATCACTTGTTCTAGTAACGGGGCGGCAATGGTCATGCTAGCCAGAATCAAACGTCCGGTGACGTATGTGCCAGGAACAAATCTTGAGAAGTCGACCCCCGTGTCAGAAAAGAGACGAGTGAACGAAAGGATACCGTGGACAAGGTCTTCGCTGCCCGAGATGAAGAAACCTAATCCCACAATCAGATAGAACCGGTTCTTCAAACCAAAAAAGTATACCAGGCAGGTAATTCCCGCTGCGATCGCAATGAACGAACCAATGATCTCGATACAAGAATGAAAATCGCTCGAACTATTCCAGTTTGACTTCAACACCCAAGGTCCGATTGCAACAAAACCGGTTACGATTACCAGGTGTAACAGGATAAATCCGGATGTATTCAGACGAGCAGGCCGTTTATCGTTTGGGTATACCAGCCCATCATTGGGATAAGTAGTTTCTGAGGTGCTCATTGCAGGCACTCACTTACCATCTAAAAGTCGGAACATTTGAGCGCATGGCGAACCTATATGGAATAGAGGAGCAGTGCGACAAATAATTAGTTGTTTCCAAAGGTTGTTTTCACAGTGGCGGACATCGGTATCTATAAACACCAACTTCGACACCCTTATAGAGTAGGTCACTCTGAGATGAGAGTGGTGGGGTCGGGCGATCCGAATTTCTGATTGGATCTGCATCCTCCATGCCTTAGTTGTGCCGAGTGTATTCGGTATGATCCATACGAGAGGATCAGCTGGAAATAGTTCATTTAATGCTATTATGTATTGTGCAAGCTATGATTCATGGGATGGCATTTTACTGCCTTTGAATTGAACAGTTTGGGAGACATGGTAGATGGGTTTCCAAATCTTATAGCGGAATCCTTTTGCGCACTCACACGTTGACAGGAATAACGGAAACACTGGTATGGACAATTTCCACAAGCCGATGGTCCTTGTGATTGACGACGATCCCAACTTTCATGACATCGTGCGTCACATATTGGCAGATCAGGGCTACACAGTGCGATGCATAGCTGATCCCGAAGAGTTGAATATCAGACGCGATTTTGCAAATCCATGTGCGATCCTTTAGACTGGCAGCTAGGTAGTCAGGATGGAACAAAACTAATCCAACCATTGCGGCGGCAATACCCACTTTCTCCAATTACTTTTGCGACGGCACACAGTACCCCAGCAATTGCTGCAACTTCGATTAAACTGGGTGCATTTGATTTTCTCACCAAAACACTGGACGAAGGACGGCTGCTGATTGCTACAGCGAAGGCTATCGAACAGCATCGTCTTCTTGCTCGTCTTCACTGCTACGAAGAGGTTTCTCCTTGCATTGTTGTGGACCGGTTGTCAGGATCGAGTGGCAATTACTTCCGCAATGACTTCCCCGGCCGAAGAGGTAACTCATGGTGAGCTTTCTCCTTTTAATCTCTTGGGGTCTAATTCCCCGCCGCTTGCGGCGCTAACGAAGTGGAGAGGTGGTATATTGCTCATGTGAGCGAATATATCCACAAGAGTCATAATGTTTCGGTATTGCTATATCACCTGGT
>JBDOMT010000066.1:0-9999 GCA_039831705.1 Pirellulales bacterium
TCACGCCCCACGGCTAGATGCTTTCGCCACTTCGTGGCGATTGCGGTAAGTAAGCCACAACCAGAAAGTCGGGCTTTAGCCGACTGTCGGCGAACCCTCCGCCTTCAGGCGGTGGTCTTCAGTTGTCTACGTTGCCGAATGCTCCAGTCCCAAAACCTTCGCAAAAACAACGGCGATCCAATCCATGCAAAATACGTTCATCGGTGCTGATAATATTTTTCCTGCCACCATCTTAATCCAATGCGGTACTTATTTCTAGCTGCAGAACGATCCATTCCGTCCGCTATCTTGAATAGCGACAGCGGAAGAAGTATATTCTATCGCGATGAAGAACCAAGGACTCACTGGCGAGACCGTTCAATTTTTTGATTAGACAACTTTCAGAGCTGGGTGAAACCAAATGACCTATACATCAGGTTTACGTTTTACAGACGCCCATTTTGGCATCCTCCTGATTTCCCTCTGCGCGATAGCGGTCGAACAAAATACCAATGCATCCGAAGGGCCTGCGTCCAAGTCGACCGATCTCACATCGGTAGCTGGGGAGATGGCGGAAGCCGCGTCCAACTTTTATGCCTCACTCAACGCTGATCAACAGCGCCGAGTCGTTTTTAACTTCAAGGACGAGGAGCGGCGCAACTTTCACTTTTTTCCTATCCCTCGTCGGGGTGTCGCCTTGAAGGAAATGAATTCAGCCCAACAATCCCTCGCCTATGCCTTGCTCAGCACCGGCCTGGGCGCTAAGGGCTTTCAGAAGGCCGCCACCATCATGAGCCTCGGACAGATTCTCCGCGAGTTGGACCCGGATAGCGTGAATCCGTTCAGAGACTCGGACCAATACTATCTCACCATCTTCGGTAAGCCTGCGCTGGGTGGCACTTGGGGATGGCGGGTCGAGGGATTTCACCTTTCGGTCAACTTTACCATCGTTAACGGCCGGGCGATCGCCTCGGCGCCTTCATTTTTCGGCAGCATTCCGGCGCTAGTCAAGGAGGGGCCGCGCAAAGGTTTGGAGGTGCTACGGCAGGAGGAGGGGCTCGGGCAAAGTCTTGCCCTGTCCCTGGATGCGGATCAGCGTAAAATCGCGTTCTCAACTCTGCCAATATTCGAAGAGACTGTGGGCGGCCTGTTGACCGGCAACAAGCGCAAGCTCGAACCGCATTCCGCCAAGGGACTTCCGGCTGCCCAGATGACGGCGGCTCAAGCGAAACTTCTCATGACGCTGATTCGTGAGTATGCCCATCACCATCGGCCGGAACTTGCGTCACAAGATTTGTCGAAGATCGCCGTGGCGGGACCGGAAAATATCCACTTTTCTTGGGCTGGCGGAATGAAGCCTGGTGAGCCGCATCACTATATGGTTCAGGGGCCAACATTCCTAATAGAATTCGACAACACCCAAGATGACGCCAACCACGTCCATACTGTCTGGCGCGACTTTAAGGATGACTTCGGCGACGATCTATTACGCCGACACTACTTGCTTCATCACGGGCATGATCATCGCTATTAACCAGAAACATGCGGACTCGACCACAGCGATTGGATCGGATGCCACGCCAGCCAAGAACCAGGGGAAACAATGAAACATTCATCATGCATACTAATTTGGATCTTGGGTTCTATCGTTCTCCTTATTTCCGACATGGCATTGGCGGACGAAAAGAAATCCGAGTCCGGTTTTGTTTCGATGTACAATGGCAAAAATCTGGAGGGTTGGACGGTCATGCCAGCCAAGGCGGCCAAGGAGTGGACGGTGGTGGACGGCATGATCGTTGGCACCGGTGTCAAAGGACGCAGCTATCTGGTGTACCACCAAAAGGACATCGCCGATTTCGAAATCAAGCTTGACTACCGATTCCCGGGCCAAGGCAATAGCGGCATTAGCATTCGCGCCTGTCTAGATGAAACACACAGTCGACTTTTCCAATGCTACCATGCAGATTTCGGCCACCTTGGCATTGGCAAACGGGTATTGGGTGCGTGGGATTTCCATACGCCCGGTCGACAAGAACACGCTTGCTTTCGCGGCGACCGACTGGTCATCGATGAGAACGACAAGCCAACGGTGACCAACCTCGAAGGCGCGCTGACGACCAGCGATATCCATCAAAGCGACTGGAATCATGTCTACGTGACCGCTAAGGGCAATCAGTTCAAGTTTTTCATCAACGACAAACCTGCATCGGAGTTTACCGAACATCTCCAGCAGGATCGTCGGTTGAACCAAGGCATGATCCAACTTCAATTGCACGATCCCGGGATGGTGGTTCAGTTCAGAAAACTTGAAATCAAAATTCTCAGGTGATCCCAACCGTCACAGGAAGATCCCAATGTCACAGGATAAAGATAGTGCGACTGATCAGCGGGCGTCGACAACCTGAATTTCGACCGCCGTTTCGGCCATGGCCGGATAGCCATCGCGCAATCCGGTGGCGCGCAACCGCAAATGACACAGAGCGCCCGGACTTGCGTCCGGGGCAAGTTGCACCTGATAGTTAAACAGTTCCACCTCAGGCGGCACCTCGACGCTTGCGCTGCGAATGACCGTGGAATCTGGCGCCGCCACGGTTTCTAGTTTGACATCGCCGTTGATCTCGGCGGTGCGGCCGACACGCAATGGAATCTTGATCGTGCTGCCTGGCGTGCCTTCAAAAAAAAGTTTGGCCGCGCCCAGTGTGAGCAGTGAAGGACAGATACGCACGACCATCTGATTTTTGGTCCGGTGCGTGACGACATGCTTACGACCTGAACTGTCGGTCACACGGGCCACGCCCATCACGACCATTCGTGCCGTGCGGGCCAGGTCCATCGTTTCAGGAAGAAACGCTGGATAATCAAACTCGGTCTGATTTGGCTGGCAGGTCAAGGTCGGCCCGGTCACACCTTGCAGGTAACGATCCTGTCCGTCTGAGAGACTGATTTCGACTGGTCCGTCAAAGTCGCTGATCCGCTTGAGCTGATGCGTTTGCACCAAGGTCGCTCCCCGATTCGCCGAGCCGTAGACATCGGTAGTGGTGATGGAGAACACAGCCGGGTGGGTAACGGTGAGCGCCAAAGTGTCAACCGCTGTAGTGTTGAACGACCCAGTCTCGACCGACCCAGCGTCGAACGGTGCTGCCGTCCAACCTGTGGGGATATCAAGCACGGCTGCATGTGACACTTCGGTATCGGCGATGGTGGCGGTACCAACGATCTTCACCCGGGCCGTAAATCCTATCGGCGCATCGGCAGCCGCCGTCAATGAAAGTTCTATCTCATTTTGTGCGAAGGATCCGTTATCACTGGCGGGCCCTTTTTCTCTGGCGGGAATGACGTGCGTATCGAGCGTAATTCCCTCGGGCAGCCCTGCCACGTTGAGCCGCACTTCGCCATCGAATCCGCCCAGTCGAGAAACCAGCAGCTTGCACTTGGTCGTGGCACCCGGCTCCAGGCCCAGATTGTCGGTGGCGAGATGCAACTGAAAGTCGGGTGGCGAGTGCTGTGCGAGGACTCGATAGATGTATTCATCGCCAGCGTGTGTCTGTCGGTACAAATCCCCGATTCGCAGCGTGTAATCACCCGCGGACGGGGCAGCAAAATAGAGCGGACCGTCACCGTTGTGTCGGCCAATTTGTTCTCCGGCGGTGTTGTGTACAGTGACCAGGGCGGTGACGGGTGACACCAGCCGCCGGGCAAATATGTCAAACACAAAATTCTCGCCCTCCGCGGCTGTGAAGACGAACGTATCGACATCACCAAGCGTCTGCGCGCGGCCATGGATGGCCATGGGAAGAGTGATCCGCTGGGCCTTTGCATCATCGTCATTCGGTTCTGCTTCGATGAGTTGCGCCAGCTTGCTTGTCGGCAACGGGCAGAAGACGTTCACGCCCTCGGGCATCGACCATCCACTTTCGGCGTTCTCGTGACGGTCGCCATTCCAGGTCGTTTGCCAGTCGAGGGTACCATCCGCGCCCATCCCCGGGCCGTACAACCGAACTTTGCCCCCCATCTGTTGATTCGCACCCGCGGGGTAGATATGGGTGACACAAGGGCCCGTTCGCAGTGAAAGTCGATAGACATAATCCTGCCCGCCCTCAAAAGCGATGTCGTGAATGCGAAGTACATATTCTCCGTCGCCGGGAATCTTGGTGATCAGCAATGAATCAGGACCGACGTGGTCGTCGGCCTCGGCTATGAGTTGCCCGACTTGGTCGCGGAGTTCAAGCCGTGTGTCGAGTTTATGGCCCAATCGGTGCGACACAACCTCACAACTGACAATCGTGCCGGCTGCGGCCGTGAACCGATACTCGTCGAAGTCCGCACGGGGAAAGATGCGGCCATTGATGGTCACCGGTAACGTGATCGATTGAGGGTGTCCCGCGGTGGTTTGCTCTTCGTCCTCGATCACCTCCGGCAGGTTTCCCACGATGAAAGGTCGCAATTGGGTGGCGCCCTCAGACGTCGTGCAGTACCAGTAGTACATGCCGCTGCGCGTGGCATCGTTGAAGTGGAGCTTGGCGGACATGTCCTTGGGATAGTCCCACGCCAGTTGGGCGACAGGATTTTGGTGATAAGGCCCTTCAAGCACGAGCGTATCGATTCGCTCGATGCGTGCCGGCGCTGAAATGCTATCATCCAGCATGCGAAAACCACACTCACTCGCACAGTTGAGTGCGCCCACACGACAGGAGACTGTTGTGCCCTGTTGCCCGCCTGCGGGGAAGATGTAGCTCGAAGCCGGTGGATCAGCACGCAATGGCACACAGACTAGTATCAGCACAGCCGCAAAGGCGGGAGCCCTTATCTTGCCTGTCCCTGTCTTAGCCGGAATCGCTGTCATGAGAACAGCTCGCGGATAGGACGACCCGAGTCGAGAATTGGCAGTGGGCGGCCCAACGGATCGTAATAGGTCTGTGAGTAATCGACGCCCAAGGTCTTATAGATCGTGGCCGCCATGTCTTCGGGAGTGAATGGTTCGGTGGCGGGTGCTTCGGCACGTGCGTCGCTAGCGCCGATCACACGTCCTCCCACCACACCACCACCGGCGAACGGCACGGTCATAACGTTGGGCCAGTGGTCGCGCCCGGCGTCTTTGTTGATCGTGGGTGTGCGGCCGAACTCGCTCGTAGGAATCACCAGCGTATTGTCGAGCATTCCACGGTCATCCAGATCGTTGACCAGGGCGGTGATGGCCGTATCGACCTGAGGTAGCAGGTTGGTTTCCAGCGAGATAAAGTTTTGCGCATGGGTGTCCCAATTGCCATGCTCGACGGTAACGAATCGTGCACCGGCCTCGACCAGGCGACGGGCCATCAAACAGCTCTGCCCCAGACTGTGACGGCCATAGGCGTCACGGACTTTCGGGTCTTCCTTGGTGATGTCGAAGGCCTGCTTGGCTTGGGGGCTGGTGATCAATTCAAACGCCTTTTCGTAATACGTGTTGATGGCACCGGCGTGGTGATTGGCTTCCAGTTCAACCGACTTTTGGTAACGATCGAGTTGACGGATCAGGCCACGGCGATCCTCGAGCCGGGCGCTGTCGACGTTCATTGCCAGTTGAAGATCGCGAACCGCAAAGTCGGGAGCCGATGGATCGGTATCGATCAAAAATGGTGCGGCGGTGGCACCCAGGTAAGCGGAGCCGCCGCTTTTGGGCATCGAAGGCAGGGCGATGTAGGGCGGCACCGCACCGCGAGGACCGAGTTGTCGGGCCACGACCGAACCATGACACGGCCGTTGATTGTTGATCATGTTATCACTACTGACGAATCCGGGCCCCGGTTTGTAACCGGTCATCATCCAGTGGTCAGCGCTGCCATGAGTGCCGTCGGTGTGCGATAACGAACGCACCAGAGCAAACTTGTCCATCATCTTGGCCAGCTTGGGCAAATGTTCACAAATCCGCGTGCCAGGGACGTTGGTGGAAATCTCATGAAAGGGTCCGCGGATCTCACTCGATGCGTTGACTTTCATATCCCACATGTCGATCGAGCTGGCGCCGCCGACAAAAAAAATAAAGATGCACGACTTGGAATCTCCGCTAGCACCTCCTTGGGCTTCAGCCGCACGGGCTTCGCACTCAAGCAGCTGGTCGAGCGAAAGACTCGTGCCCAAGGTCATGGCGGTACCTACGCGGACAAAGTCGCGCCGTGAAATACCGTCGCAATAAGGGCTCTTTTTGTTGGTGCGTGCGTGCATAGTCGGGCTCTTTTTTTGGCGTTGGGCTGCTCTTAATGGTTAAATATAAACTCGGTCGTATTCATGAGTGTCCACAACAAATCTTCGACCGCCTCGTTGCGTCGCTGGCTGGGAGAGTTTTCGAGGTAGGCAACCGCAACATCACGTTCGTGTTGATCGGGCGGACGAGAATAGGTTGCCAGATACAGATCTTCGACGATCTCGCCGGTTGGATGATCCGACGCAATCAACCCGTGCACGCGGCCTCGGTGATGGCTGATTTTGGCCTGGATCTCCGGCGCATTGAGTAGATGCAACACTTGTGCTGTGGACGGTTCGTTGATTCGTTCACATTCACAAGAGGTTACTCTCAGTGGTCGACCGAACACTTTGAGAAAATAGTGGCTGATACGATTGTCCCACAACTCGATCGCGCGGGTTCCCTCGGGCATCAGCAGAAAATCCTCAGGACGGCCCGTTGCCTGGCTAATAGCGTCGAGCAGCACCTCCGCCTGGATCGACCTCAACGCGGAATGGGAGAAGTTATCTCGATCATTTCGGTTACTGGCGTTGGGCTTGCTGGAGCGTTGGTAAACAGCCGAGGCGGTGATCGTGCGGATCATTTGCTGGAGATCGAACTGCTCATCGACAATATATTGACTGAGTGCGTCCAATAGAGGTCCGTTGCTCGGCGGGTTGGTCATGCGCATGTCATCAATGGGTTCGATCAGGCCACGACCGAAAAAGTGGCTCCAAAGTCGATTGGCAATCTCTCGGGAAAACCAACGATTCTCCGGTGAAGTCATCCAGTCTGCCAGAGCGCCGCGGGGGTCGCTATCTTGCTTCATCACATCCGCATCGAATGCTGCCATGTCGAGTGCGTGGGGTACCACAGTTTCTCCAGAGCGGGGATGTTTCACCTCGACCATGCTGCCAGCCGAGAGCGCCATCGACTCGTCGTTCGCATTTCGCAGTAAACCGTTGAAAAAGCCAACCATGCCATAGAAATCGTGTTGACTCCATTTGTCGCTCGGGTGGTGATGGCAACGCGCACATTCAATCCGCACGCCCAGAAATACCTGGCTGAGTGTGCTCGCGGCCGTCTCTGGTGTGTCGAGCATGCGATACAGGTTCACCGGTCCCGATTGGTCCGAGTGCCCCTGGGCGGTGATAATTTCGTGCGCGAATTGATCATAGGCTTTGTTTTCGGCAAGCGACTTGCGTAGCCACTGATAGAACGTGTAGGCACCTTTGGCCTTTAACTTCAGACGATCGACTCGCAATAGATCGGCCCAACGCAGCGCCCAATAGTCGGCGTACTCAGGGCGTTCAAGCAACTGATTGACCAGTGCGGCGCGCTTGTCCGGCCGCTCATCGGCTAGAAAATTGTGTACCTCGACAGGCGTGGGCAATGTGCCGATCACGTCGAGATAGACACGGCGGAGGAAATCCGCGTCGTTGCAACCACCAGACGGTTGGATACCCAACTCGGTTAGCTTGTCCCATACCAGCGGGTCGATGAAGTTATGTTCTTGCGGTCGCACCAGTGGCGTATCGAGCTGTCGTGGCACGACGACACTGGCCACGGCCACCTTGTCACGGTAGCTGACCATCACAGCCGCCTGACCGGGAATGCCCAGGGTGCTCACCAACCCGGTCTCATCGACGACGGCAATCGGCGGACGATTCGATTCGTAACGGGCCATCGTCGAGACGTCCCGCTGCGTACCGTTGGCAAAATGTGCTGTGACTTGAAGCTGTTGCCGGCCATCGAGGGCCAAACTACGCTGGTCGGGTATGATTTCGATTCGTTCTAGCGCCGGTTGGCTCTCTTCGCCCAGAGGCGTGCCGCTGGCAATCCAGTGTCGTAACGTACGGTGTTCGCGAATTCCCTTTTCGAGCAACTGGCCACCACCATGGGGCATTTCGGCCAAGGCTTTGCGCAACACCAGGCTTCGATCGGGAGCGGAGACCATCACTCGGCGGCCGCGGCCGTTTTTGACGATCGCTTCGTAGTCAGCCAGGGCGTCGAATCCAAACACCGATAGCTTAAAGCCATTCTTGCCCTCGGCCTTGCCATGGCAGGCGCCGGAGTTGCAACCGAGTCGTGAAAGGATCGGCATAATGTCGCTGGCAAAATCGATCCGCCAAGACGCTTGGCTGTCAACGACGGTGACGTCGACACTCGCCTTTACACCGCCGGTCGTGATGGACAGAGTCGCCAAACCATCGGTCACGGGCGTGATCTGGCCGCGGACGTCGACGTTGGCAATGCCTGCCGTGTCGAACCGATACTCAGCCGCATGGGTGAGATCAATCTCTCGCTTGTCGGCTGTCAACCCCGTGACCAATATCGACTGCACGGCGTTTGGGCCCAATAACATCGGGTGCACGGGTATGACCGTGATTGAGACGACGGATGGCAGGGATGTTTTGGCGTCCGGAGATTCGCCGATTAATACTTCGGTTGGCCCAGTCTCGGTTGGCCCAGTCTCGGTTGGCCCAGTCTCGGTTGGCCCAGTCTCGGTTGGCCCAGTCTCGGTTGGCCCAGTCTCGGTTGGCCCAGTCTCGACCGCGTGAAGTGGCGTTGAGCAGAAGAGCAGCAGGCAGACGATGCTACACCCTGCGACTGTCCACAGACGGAGTTGTTTAGTCGGACAGAAACAGCCTGACCGCCCACGTTGCCTTGAACGCGTATTTAACGTGCTGAGATTCACCAGGAACAACCCTCCCACAGTACCTCGATTGTTTGGACTTCCTTTGTATTACAACACCCTTGCTCTCTTTCAATTTACATCGTACTTCACATAGGCGCTGTATTCTACTTGAATTGGGTTTGCATGTCCAATCCAAACCACTCTGAAGTTGGCCGTGCACACCGATGGACGGAGGCGAGTTTCGACTCACGACTGCTCCTACATTGACTACATGTCCGACTCAGAGGTCGCGCGTTTGTATAGTGACTGCGCGATACAATGTTCAGAATCCTCCCATCTTGTTACTGTGCTACCGCACTATCCGGCATAGAAGTGTCAGGCCGGTATTTCTCTCAGGTCGAGTGTCGAGGCGTGAAATAATTCTTCGATCTTAAACTTTCGCTTGCTAGCCCCTGCTCGTGCGAATACTGAAGCAGCGCATTGAGAGTCCTGCGAGCGCTTTGCTTGGCCATATCGTTGAGATTCGGGGTTCGCAAACCACGCACCTGTTGGATGGCAGGGATGCCGACATCGCCAAAGGCTGTGTCGTCCCACATGATGTGAATAATGTTCGGCGGCCGACCGTGTTTCTTACGCAGTTCGGCAAGCCTGGCATCGAGCGACATGTCTTCGGCCGCCCAACGGTTGCAGGGCCGTGGGATCGAGGCTCACTCAGCGGATGCCTTCAAGCTGCAGGGGACCAACACTTCTTCCTCGTTGAACAAAAAGGTGACGCCACCGGAAGCGAAATTGGGTACGTCGGCTACGGTGGCTTGGCCTTCGGGGCTGTCGAGAATGGCTTGCATTGCCTCGGCTGACTCTGCATAGAGGCCGACAATGAGATAGTAGGCTGGCTCAGATCCAGCTTCGTCGGATTCACACTTACCAATCGTCCAGCCTGTAAGATCCTTCATCTTTCTTGCAAGCGGAATGTGCACCTCGCGATAATAGCGATCAAACTCGGTAGGGTTTTTTGGGTGCCCATAGAGTACGGTCAAGCGATACATACGGAATTCCTGTTCTAGAATTATGGTTCTTCAGTGATTTTAGTGGCCAATTTCAGTTGGCATCAGTTTAAGCTTCCCGCAATAGAAGAGGATACGAGTACGATAGTTTTCAAAGGCACGAAATCCTCTAGCTTGTG
>JBDOMT010000347.1:0-9983 GCA_039831705.1 Pirellulales bacterium
CAGGTGATATAGCAATACCGAAACATTATGACTCTTGTGGATATATTCGCTCACATGAGCAATATACCACCTCTCCACTTCGTTAGCGCCGCAAGCGGCGGGGAATTAGACCCCATGAGATTAAAACCACACAAAGTGCAAGCGTATGAGTCCACGGCAACCGCACCTACCCACCCGCTTGCGCGTCGTGTTTTTATTTTGATAAATTCTCACCAGTCGCACGCCGTAAATCAGGCATCTTTCTCCTACCCTTACAAGGATACTTTTGGTGAAGTGAATCCCGCTTAGCTAATCATCACACATTGTTTCTTTCACAAATCAATTGGCCTCTCTAGGATTATTGGCCATTCTAAGCAAACATCATCACAATTGACTACCGACATTCCTCGTTAGACCAATGAGGCTGCAGCAGCACTGCTTCGACGCACGTTGCGCAGTTGTCAAATATTTCTTTCACAAAGGCCCACTCAAATCAACCGTGCTGTTCGATGGATTGCAAAACACCATTGACTCTCGGGCAACAAGGCGGTTTTCATGCGAATCCAAGGATTATGGATTGTGGCTTCTTTGGCCACTTTGGCGTTCCTTCTAACTCATTCATCAGACGCGAATGCCCTGGGATATGAACTGATGGATGAGGCCAACTCCACAAAGTCACCGACTTTGGGAGAGTCGATGTATGAGTCGAATGATTATGCATCTTTGGTAACTGCTCCATCCGAAAGTACCATCAGCGCCTGTTCGTACACATCCAATTCTTTAGGATGTGGCGATTCCTTAGGATGCGGTGATGCATGTTCCGGAAGTTGTCAGAGCGATTGCCGCAAGAGCCTTTTCCAACGGTGGTTGGATAGCGATCCTCTTACCCTGCCACAGCTCAGCGCATTGGAAAAAATGGGGATTCAAGCTGGAGGATGGGTTCAAGCGGGAATTACGCTCAACGGCAGAGACCCAGCGGATGATTTCAACGGGCCCCTGCTAACCAATGACCAACACGGCGAAGTCCAGATGAACCAACTTTGGTTCTACCTGCATCGACCTATCGATACGGGGGGTGACGGAATCGATGTGGGTGGGCGTGTGGATTTCCTTTATGGAACCGACTGGCGAGTCACTTACTTGCATAGTATGGGCCTGGAAGGTGATCTCACGGGATCTGATCTCAATGGGGCCAATCAACTCTATGGGGTCTCATTTCCTCAATTTACGCAGAAGTTGGCATCAATAATTTATCGGTCAAGATTGGCCACATGACGGGCATTCTGGGCTATGAAATCGTTCTGCCGATGGGCAACTTTTTCTATTCTCATTCGTACGCGTTGAGCTATGGTGAGCCAATTTTGATCACGGGTATGATGGGCACCTACAAAGTTTCGGATCAAGTTAGCGTATTAGCTGGTGTCCACCAAGGGCTTCATCCAGTTTGCTGAAAACAATGGCCATGTCAGCTTCCAGGGAGGCGTGTTCTGGAATAGCTGCGATGAGCGATTGTCCATTGGCTATTCGATGGATGTTGGTAGAAATGATTTCATCTTCCCACTAGAAGACGAATTTGTGCAGAGCCTGGTGGCAAAATATCAAAATTCCAGACACACCACTTTTAGCCGCCATTCAGGGCTACGCAATATATGCTGGCTGACAGCCATTTCTCCTCCACACCAAGATCAAGCATCGCGACAATGCCCTGAACCACCTTAACATCCCATTCTTCCCATTTGTCGTACATGGTGACGTAAAAAGTGGGGTGTCTGAAAATTCTTATCTGAAAATTCTTCCTGCTGAAAATTCTTCCTGAAAATTCTTCTCCTAAATGCCCACCGAATGTGGGAGTTTTCGGAATATGCTAATCTTACCGGTCAAATAGAACCGATCGGTTTTAACGTTACTGCATACTTTCTCAGTTGGCCTGTATGCCAATGATGGGTGGTGGTTTTTCATTCCGGACAAATACGACTGGATCCTCGATGACTCGCGCGGTTCTCAAAAACCCATACCTGATTGTGGTGCTGGCACTGGGCATCCTTGTGCTGGGGGTCTATACCTACCCAAAAATCCCGAAGGATCTACTGCCGATTTTTGAGACCTCGGCGGTGCAGATCGTCACTTTCTATCCAGGCATGCCGCCGGAGGTGATGGAAAAGGACATCATGAGCCGGATGCAGCGCTGGACCGGTCAGTCTGTAGGTATTGAGCATCAAGAAGCCAAGGCGATGACGGGCGTTTGCATTGTCAAAGACTTTTTTCGCGAAGGCATCTCGCTGGATACGGCGATCGCTCAAGCTAGTAGCTATGCGATGAGCGACATGTTTTATTTGCCGCCAGGCACCATTCCGCCCATGCTGATGCCGATTGATCCGACGGCGTCACTGCCACTGTGTTTGGTTGTGGTTAGTAGTCCAGGCATGGATGAGCAGCAGCTTTACGATATTGCCTATTACGAACTTCGCAACAAACTACAGTCGATTCAAGGCGTGATCGCACCAGCCGTATTTGGCGGTAAGTTGCGGAGAATCTACGCCTATATGGATCCGCAAAAACTAGAAATGTACGGCCTGTCGCTGATGGATGTGCAGCATGCGCTGAGCAAATACAACGTGTTGATTCCAGCAGGTAATTTGAAAGTAGGAGAGAACGATTTCCAACTCTTTACCAATGCGATTCCCGAAACGATCGAAGAATTGAATGAAACCATCGTCAAGGTTGTCAACGACATTCCAGTGAAGATCAGTGACATCGGCCAGGTGGAAAATACCTCACAAATTCAGTCGAATATTGTACGGATCAATGGGCAGCGTCAGGCCTATATCCCCATCTATCGACAGCCGGGTGCCAACTCAATTGAGATCGTTGAAACCATTACCAATAATTTGAAGAACATCCTGGATCGCTTGAAGAATGAACGATCGACGGATACGGGCATCGACGAGTTGGTCCTATCGGTCGCGATGGACCAATCGGGGCCGGTGAAGGAAAGTATTTCCGGCTTGCAAATTTCCGCCGGTTTGGGTGCCTTGCTCGCAGGTATTGTGGTGTTGGTGTTCTTGAAAAGCTTGCGTTCCACCCTGATTGTGATGCTGGTGATTCCACTGGCCGTTTTGACCGCTGTGATTGGACTCTATTTCACAGGTAATACGGTCAATTCCATGACCCTGGGCGGCCTGGCGCTTGCCATTGGCATTCTGGTCGATCAGTCGATTGTGGTGCTGGAAAATGTGATGCGGCATGCGCAAATGGGCAAATCTCCCTACCAGGCTGCGCTCGACGGCACCTCAGAAGTCACCATGCCGATCTTGGTGTCGACCCTAACCTTTGCGGTGGTGTTCTTTCCCACCGTGTTTCTCAGCGGCTTGGCCTCTTACTTATTTACTCCGCTAGCAATGGCGGCGATCATTGCTATTTTTGCCTCATTTATCTTGTCGATTACTTTGGTACCGGCCTTCTGTGCAAAATTTTTCCGTCAGGTCCAAACTTCAAAATATTCAGGTACTAGAAAGGAAAAGCCCTCAGTGTTGGCAAGCGCCTATAGCAATGTCTTGATGGCCTGCTTGAAGGTACGTTGGCTGGTGGTGCTGGGCGCAGTTGGCTTATTTGCCGTATCAATATTTCTGACCCGACAGTTAGGGCAGGAGCTGATCCCTGCGATTGACGCGGGACAGTTTACTGTTTTTGTACGCATGCCCTCCGGGACCAACATTGATGTGACGAACCGGCGAATCGATGCGATCGAACAGGCCGTGATTGAACTCATTGGTGAGCCCGATCCGGCCTACGCACTGGGGCCCCAAAATGAGCAAATCCCCGATTCCCAGTTACAGCTACTGATCTCCAACATCGGCGTGCTAAACGACTGGCCGGCCGCGTATACCCCAAACATTGGCCCCAGTGACGCATTCATGCTGGTTCAACTTAAGGGCAAACCGGGAATGCCGGGAGCGTTTGATTACGTAGAAGTCTTGCGTGATAAACTAAATCAGCAATTTCCAGACGTCGAGTTTGCGTTTGATACTGGGGGAATGCTGACCTCAGCCCTGAATATGGGTGAGCCTTCACCGATTCACTTTCAGGTGAGTGGGGCCAAACTGGAACAGATGCATGACATAGCCAGCCGCGTAGTCATGGCGGCAGAGGCAGTTCCCGGCACCGTCGATGTTCGGATCGCACAGCGGTTGGATTACCCAACGATGACCATCAAAATGAACCGCGACAAAGCGGCAAGACTCGGTCTCACGCCCGAAGACGTGATGCAAAACTTAGTGTCCGCAACCAATAGTTCGGTAGGATTCGATCCGGCATTCTGGATTGATAAATCGAAAGGCAATCATTATTTCATAGGCGTGCAGTATCCTGAGGAATTGTTGACCAACACCGAAACCGTACTGAACATTCCTGTGATGATTCGTGATGGCGTGCCCATTCGGCTGCGCAATGTGGCGGAAATCGAATACGGAACCGGACCTGGTTCGATTAGCCATCGCAATATTGGCCGGGTGATGGATGTCTATGTCAACCTCCAGCGAGGTTACGATGTGGGCTCGTTGATGTCGGCAATCGAAGCCAACGTACTGGCCGATGAAGAGCTTGGGGCGACCCTCGACCAGGATGAACGGGGCGAAATTTATCGACTTGCAAATTTTCCTGGCAATGCTTTGCGTTCCCAGGGCGAGGTGAAAGAGATGCGTAAATCGTTCAACCAATTCTTTGCCGGATTGGTGATTGCAGCGGTGCTGGTCTATTTGGTCATGGTCGCCCAGTTCCGCAGTTTTATCGACCCTCTGATTATCATGTTGAGCGTGCCTTTGGGATACATTGGTGTAGTGGCAATCTTGCTGGCCACTGGATCCAACCTTTCGATCATGTCGTTCATGGGCATTATCATGATGGTGGGTATCGTGGTGGAATATTCGATCGTCTTGATCGATTTTGCCAATCGTCGCCTGGCCGAAGGACTGAGTGTGAAAGAAGCAATCATCGATGCGGCAAAGATTCGCGCGCGGCCCATTTTGATGACCTCCCTGACAACCTGGCTGGCCCTTTTGCCGATGGCCATTGGCGGCTTCGGTGGAGATGCTAACGCGCCCTTGGCCCGTGCAATTATCGGTGGTGTGGTTGCAGCGACGGTATTGTCGCTATTGGTAGTGCCATGTCTGTACGTAATATTTAAGCGTCCATCTCGTGAAAAATCGAATAAGCCAATTCCACTAGCGATGATCTAGCCCGAATTTTTCATAAACATTCTACTGCGAGTCCGAGGAGTTTTGACTCGGTCACCAAGTCGACCGATGAGGAAAAGAAACCTATGAAAGACAAATTAAACCAGGGAATCGTCGCCTCCCTTTGCGCATTGACGCTTGTTGCCAGCGGTTGTCAGCCACAAGCTCAGATTCCAACTACCCATGCCAAAACAACGCCTGCAAAGCAGGCAAAAGTGGCCGTGGGAGTGGTCCGCTCACAATTGCTTGAACAGACCATCCAATTACCAGCCACGGTCGAAAGTGACGAAACGGCAATGCTGATGGCACGCGTCGAATCCTATGTGACTGAGGTACTGGTCGATATTGGAGACGAAGTCGAGGAAGGACAGATGTTGGTGCAGCTTAGCGCACCTGAATTGAAACACGCCGTGAAACAACAGCAGGCGATGCTGTACCGGTTGGATGCTGACGAGCAGGTGTTGGCAGCCAAACTGCGTGCAGCCCACACACATCTGGATAGTGCTCATGCTGAATTGGCACTCAAGGAATCAGAACGCGACCGGTTTGCACGACTTGTGAGCACGGGTGCCATTGACCGCCAGCGTTTGGAAGAAGCAGAATCTGCCGCTCAATCGACGGCGGCCATGCTGGCCCGTTACGGCAATGAGGTCCAGGTTGCGGAAGCGAACTTGGAGAAAGGCAAATCGGAAATTGCTATCGCAAAAGCCCGATTGGAAGGAGCGACAACACTGGCTGGGTATCTGCAAATCAAGGCCCCGTTCACGGGTCTTGTTGCTAGTCGTAATGTGGATCCTGGAAATTTAGTGCGACCAGCAAGTTCCGACAAAGACACCAATTCACTTCTAACAATCATCAAAGTCGACAAATTGCAAGCAGTGGTGCACGCTACAGTCGATATCGCCGGCCAGCTCAATGTGGGAGACCCGGCAATTTTCGTTGCTGACGATCTACCGGAACATCCGTTTGAAGGCGAGCTCTCACGTACTTCGGGTACTTACGATCCTAAAACACGGATGATGCGAGCGGAGATCGAATTGGACAACTCAGCTGTTACGGAGACCGGACGGAGACCGCTCCGTTCAGGCAGTTATGGATCGGTGGAAATCATGATACAATCAGCCGTACTGCCGGTGGTGCCGGAATCGGCACTGCTTCAAAACGCTCGAGGCACCTCCATCGTGGTGGTCCGGGATGGGCTATGCATGATCACCCCGGTCAAGGTGGCTATGAAATCAGATGGTTTGGTGGGCATTGCCGAAGGGCTTTCCGCAGGCGATCACATCGTTGCGGAAAAAGCCGACTCGGTGCATGAAAATCAAAAACTTGAGGAAAGTCAAATCAAAATCATCGCCTGGTAGCCAAACAAGAGATCCTTCATTCGTAGACCAAAACAATTTTTGCTGTCCTTTCCATCAGGATGACAGAAAGCGACGATGTGGTCGTACAAGTATTCAGGACAACGATCAAGGAAGATCGACTATGTTACTCAAATTTGAATATTCGATAAGGTTCGTCATTGCACTGGGGATTGTCGGTGCCACTGGCTGCATCTCCAGAGTTCCAAAAACGGCTGATGTTACCGATCCGTTTTTGTCTTCCAACACCGCCACGATCGTGGCCGCCGTGGAAGAACCACTTACACAATCAACCATTGAGCTTGCTTCCTTTACCGACGAGGACACAGAGCTATCCGTTGAGAATCTGCGTACTCCTGAGAAATTGCCAAGTGCACCCTTCCATGAGACTGAGGGAGTATTGCACAACGGTGTCTATCCAATTGACCTGGCGAATGCATTGGGGCTCGGCGGTGCCGACAACCTGCAGATTCGTCTGGCTCGTACCCGCCTATTTCAAGCCCAGGCCAGGCACTTCGAAGCGAAAACTTTGTGGTTACCTTCCATACGATATGGTGTTGGCTACAACAAACACGATGGGCCACTGCAAGAGACTGAGGGCAGAGTGCTGGAGATCAACCGCAACTCACTGTTTTATGGTGGCGGATTAGGTTTAGGCGCAGCGCCTCTGACGGCAGGCGCAAGTGGCCCTCCGCGTCTGTTCGTGAATTTATCTTTGGCCGATGCCTATTTTAAACCGCTGTCAGCTAGCCAAGTGGTGGCGGCACACGGCGCTGCTGAACGCGTGGCCAGCAACGACTCGTTGGCGGAGATCGCCATAGGTTATCACACTCTATTAGAGGCTCATGGTTTGCTAGCCAACTCAAACGCTGCCCGTGATATGACGCAAGAGATGGTTGGCCTGGTAGAAAATTTTGAACGCGAGGGATTCAGCTCAAAAACCGAAGTACACCGTGCGCGAACGGAATTGGGGCAATGGCAGCGTAAAGCAGCCGACGCTCAACGTTCAACCATGGTACGGAGTTCGGAACTTGCCCGGGTCCTACGGCTTCCGCCACAGGTACAGTTGGTGCCGGTGGAAGAATTTGTTCTACCCATCGAAGTGGTTGACAGCGAAATGGACCTCGATGCGATGATTGCGGTCGCTTGGGGCAGCCGACCTGAAATATTCCAGCATTCGGCATTACGCGAAGCAGCCTGTTTTCGAGTGAAAGAGGAGCAGTGGCGTCCTTGGATTCCAAGTGTCCAAGTGGCGGCGAGTGCCGGTGGTTTTGGTGGTGGTCCCTCGACGGATTTTTCGTCGACGGCTGGGCGGAGTGACGTCGATCTGTTGGCGGTTTGGGAGTGGAAAAACTTGGGACTAGGAAATGTTGCGACTCAACGACTGCGTCGTGGAGAGCTGCATGAACGCGTACTCGAGCTAGAAGCTGTTCGCGACCTTATTGCTTCAGAAGTTGTTTCCGCCGCTGCGGATTTAGCCAGTTATCAGCGGCAAATGGAGATCACTCAAGAGGCGATTACCGCAGCCAAAGAAAGCTATCAGCTCAACAAACAACGTATTCGGGCCAATGAAGGGTTACCGATCGAATTGTTGCAATCTATTTCTGCGTTAGCCGAAGTGCGTGATGCATACACAAAGGTGGTCGCAAACTACAATCGCGCACAGTATCGTCTAATGCGAGCAATGGGAAACCCGGCAGGAATCCCTGCCGAAGCCATTGCATCAGCCAATGAGCCCAAGCCGGCTGAGGGGGAGTAGACTTCAGACAACACCTACCACGATCGACTCGAGCGTTTGAAATAGCTCCTGTGGCTGGATCGGCTTGGAAATATATCCATCCATGCCCGCCGCTTGGCACTGTTCGCGAAATCCCGACACCGCATGGGCGGTCATCGCAATGATGGGTACCGTGCGAACTCGCTCACTCTCCGACTGACGAATGGTGCGTGTTGCTTCCAGCCCGTCCATGGTGGGCATTTCAATATCCATGAGAACCACGTCAAATGGTTCACGAATCACCGCTTCGACAGCCTGCCTGCCATCATCGACCGTGGTTACATGATGTCCCACAATCTCCAGAATACCAGAGGCAACTTCTTGATTCACCGGGCTATCTTCCGCCAGGAGTATCTTGAGAGAATTGGCCTTTTTGCTGGAATCAAAGAACGATGTTGACTGTTCCATCGTGTCGGCACCTTGATTGGCGCCACTGATGGATAAAATCAGTTCAGAAGTGGTCGGAGGCTTGGTTAGACAATGTGAGAAATGCGTGAGCGACTTAGCATCGACATGGGAAGCCGGCACCAAAGCCACCAGGTGCCATGGTCTTACCCTGTCCACTGCCTGAAGTCTTCTCACTAAAGAGTCCATGGCTCTATCTTCCTCGTCCACATCCAGAATGGCAGCGCCATAGGTGACTCCCGCGCAATCAATTTGCTCAAGCTGCTCGAGAGCTTCTTCTGCAGACAAAGCAGTCAACACCCACGCTCCGTGGCTCTCCAATAACTCCTGATAAATCTGTAAACTTCTGGCATGACGACAGCACAGCAGCACCATGTGATTGTTCAATGCAAACGTTGGCAACTCTTGAGGTGGCCCTGCTGACGGCAATCGAAATGGCAGATCCAAATGGAAAGTACTTCCTTGACTTTCCACACTCTCCAATCGAATGCTGCCCTCCATGAGTTTTGTGAGCCTAGCCGTAATGGCCAGCCCCAAGCCCGTACCTCCATATTGGCGGGTGGTGGAGCTATCGCTCTGACGAAATGCCTCGAACACGCTCTGCTGTTTATCCACTGGGATGCCTATCCCCGTATCCTGCACCGAAAACATCAGGTTGACTGACTTTTTTGACGATGAGGTCGAATTCACCTCAACAAACACTTCCCCTTGATGAGTAAATTTAATCGCATTACCCACCAGGTTCACAAGAATTTGCCGCAACCGGTTTGGATCTCCCACCACACATGGTGGAACGTTTGGAGCAATTCGACACAACAGCTCTAGTTTCTTCTTGGCAGCGGCAGCAGCCATCAATCGCACCGACCCTTCCACTACGTCCTGAAGATTGAAGGGTATATTTTCCATCTCCATACGGCCAGCTTCCACTTTGGATAAATCCAAAACATCATTTAGTAGAGTCAGTAGTGCATCACCCGATTGTTTGATCGTCTTCAGATAATTATTCTGTTGGGGCGTTAGTGGTGTATTGAGCGCTAGCTCAGTCATGCCAAGAATGCCATTCATGGGGGTGCGTATTTCGTGGCTCATGGTGGCAAGGAAGTCACTTTTAGCCTTACTTTCAAGTTTGGCTTGTTGAGTGGTTTGTTCCAGTTTTGCCTGCTCACGTTGCATCCTGAGCATTTCAGTATTGGCTTTTAATTTGTCTTCATTGGCATGGCTAATACTGTTATT
>JBDOMT010000237.1:0-2307 GCA_039831705.1 Pirellulales bacterium
GCCCAATCTGGTCATGGGCGCCAACGTCCAGGTCGTGTGGGAGAAGTTCTGTCGTTACTGGGACGTCGAACCAAGATACGCACCGTTGGCAGAAGGCCGACTGCACCTGACAGCCGATGAGGCGATCAAACTATGTGACGAAAATACGATCGGTGTCGTCGGCATCCTGGGATCTACTTTTGACGGATCGTATGAGCCCATTAAGGAAATCGCCGCAGCTCTAGACAAGCTCGAGGCGGATAAGGGTTGGGATATCCCGATGCATGTCGACGCGGCATCCGGCGGATTTGTTGCGCCCTTTATTGATTCCGATTTGGAGTGGGATTTCCGGATCGAGCGAGTTCGATCCATCAACTCGTCAGGACATAAGTACGGTCTCGTCTACCCAGGGGTCGGTTGGGTTATCTGGTCGCGTCCGGAGTATCTGCCCAAGGACTTGATTTTTGATGTGAACTATCTGGGTGGTCACATGCCCACTTTCGCATTGAACTTCTCTCGACCAGGTAGCCAAGTGGTGGCGCAGTACTACCAGTTTGTCCGGTTGGGTCGGAACGGTTACACCGCGGTCCAACAATCGTGTCGTGAAGTCGCCACTTACTTGAGCAGTCAGATCGCTGAAATGGGTCCGTTTGAGCTAATGAGTGACGGTAGCGAGTTACCCGTTTTCCTATTCCGACTCAAAAAAGACGTGAAGAACTACACCGTGTTTGATGTGTCGGCGAAACTTCGGGAGTTCGGGTGGCTGGTACCTGCCTACTCGCTGCCAGCCGACCTCACTAATGTCGATGGACTCCGAATCGTCGTCCGTAACGGTATGGGCCGCGACTTGGCGGATTCGCTATTGGATGACATCGACCGATCGCTGCAATACCTCGAGAGTCTCGACTCGCCGCTACAGCCAAACCCCCACAACACGGGCACATTTCGACATTAGGTCAACTGTCTTGCCTGTCCGTCAATCACATCGCTTTGGTGTGACCGTGGCTGCACACTTCGCCATATCTGGCTAAGGCACGGCAATGCCCCCACCGGAACCGCGAAATAACGCAGACGACGTCAGTACGCGCACGGCCTCCGATCGACGCAAACTTTGGTTTAAGATTCCCGCTGACTGGGATATCGAAGAGATCGACCGATTTGGCCCATGGATCACCCAAACGCTTTTCCGGCGGCAAGACGGCAAGGAACTCGAATGGAACTCGCGACGCCATAGGAAAGGATTCCCGCTTCGAGAAATCGGCTCCGGCGGTGAAACGAGAAAATGGTGGGCGCGATGGCTGGCAGCACTATGGCTACCGCACCGAATCGGATGGTGGATCGGTGTGCTGTTTATGTTCGGCTCACTGCTATTTGCACTGAGTTCTTTTCCAGGTGCCAATGACATCTTTGACAAACAACTCATCGGTTTGCTGCCGTTCATCGGGGCCTGGGGATTTACTTCAGCAGCATTCCTGCAATATCTAGAAGCGGCACAAGCACCGGACAATCTGGCAACTCAGCGCCGAGATAGCAAACCCGACTGGTGGGCTCCCCAACGAATAGATTGGTCGAGTACGTTCAGCCAGTTCGTTGGCACCCTTGCATTTAACTTCATGACAACGGCGGCACTATTTGCAGGAACAACCATGTGGGACCAACGTGATTTTGTTTGGTCACCGAATGTTCTGGGTTCGATTCTTTTCCTGTTGTCCGGCATTTTGGCGTTATTCGAAGTTTTGCCAGGTTCCTACGGGAAGAGTTGGCATTCTCGTGACTTGCGAATCACATTCGTGAATCTATTAGGTTGCATTCTTTTCATGGTTTCGGCCATTGCCGCTTGGGTGCTGCCGGATGGCCTGTTGTGGGATTCGAGTCTGGCCAATCTCACAACTTTTCTTGGCGCGTTGTGCTTTTTCCTTGGCGCACTATGGCTGTTGCCTGAACAGGTCGATGCGATCGAACAAAACGAGCACGTGGCCTCAGATATAGCCTCACGACAAATGACCAAGAAGGTGTCTTCGGCTACCAACAAAAGTTAATGTCCGTCAGCACAAACTGATCGCTCAGTTCTCTTTTCACCGAGGGCAACGCCCATCAACCCCGTCAGGGACAATTCCGGTTCCTGCTGCAACCAACGGGTCACCCTTGAGAAGCGCGAATATTGGCCCTCAACTCTGCATCGTCGATAACTGGGGTGATGGTCGCCTCGAATACCCCAGCCCACTGCCGAAAGAAAGCATTAAGTGCAGCACCGGAATCAGACTCAAACAGGCCACCGCCCTCGCCACTGCCCGAAGCATCGTGCCATCGAGCGAGTTGCTTAACCTC
>JBDOMT010000016.1:0-9979 GCA_039831705.1 Pirellulales bacterium
TCGGAGCGATTCAGTCGACCGTCAACTCGGTGCTCAACTCGACCTCCACGATCGTGACCCTCGACATCTACAAGCGGATGTTCCGTCCTCAGGCGTCTGATCAGCAGCTGGTGAGAGTCGGCGTGATCTCGTCGGTGATCATCTTGGCCATTTCCATCGTGCTGGGCGGACTGGTCGGCAACCTCGGCGGCAGCCTGTTTGAGTATGTCCAATCGCTCTACGCTTTTTTCGCGCCTCCTTTTGCCGCGGTCTTTGTGCTTGGCATCCTCTGGCGAAGGATCAACGGTGCCGGCGCCCTGGCGACAGTCGTCTCAGGATTCATCCTCGGTATCGCGATCAAACTCTACATGAACTTCGCCGCCGAGCCTCCCCCATGGCTGGCGCCCTACGCCAACCAGGCATCGATCAACTGGTTTTTTTGTCTGGCAATCTGCGTCGGGGTGAGTTTGCTGACTTCTCCTCCGCGGGCTGAGCAGGTGACCGATCAATTGACTTTCAACTGGCACAAGATGAACATCTTCGCTGAACTCGGCGACCGGTGGTACACAAGCGTTGTGACATGGTGGGGATTGTTCATCGTCACGATTATGGCACTTTTCGTCCTGTTTTCCGGTTTCGTTCTTTGAGACGGTTAGCCGGCATAGGCAAACGTGGGACTCCCGCAGACGCTGGTTTTTAATCGGAACAAGCATCCTGATTCAGGAAAATCTTCCAACTGTGTGTCTGTGAGGCCATCGCGTGCTGTAGTGATGTATAGGTCCGACAAATCCTTGCCTCCAAAACAGCAAGCAGACGTATGGGGTGCGGGCGTGTCGTAACGCTCTAGGACGGTGCCGGTAGTAGGACTCCAGCGACAGATTCGTGCCGCACCCCAGTGGGCGAGCCAAATCATACCTTCGTTGTCCACGGTCATACCGTCTGGATATCCTTGATCCTCTGAGAGTTCAAGGGCGACTCGACGATTTGCCACATCGCCGGTTTCTAGATCGTAGTCGAAGGAGAATACGCAGCGGGTTGGGGAGTCGATGTAATACATCGTGGAGTGATCGGGGCTCCATCCCATCCCATTAGAGACACCGATATTGGATGCAATTTTGGTAATCGCTTGGTTGGCATCCATGCGATAGAAGTTACCAATAGATTCTTTTTCCTGAAGGTCCATGGTCCCACACCAAAATCGTCCCCGCGGATCACACTTTCCATCGTTGAAGCGAGTTTTGAGGTTCGGTTCCACTGGAGCAAGCTGCTCGATCTTTCCGCTGCTGGAGTCAAAAAAAGCAAACCCGTGTCTCAATGCTAAAAGTAGACCTCCTGAGGTTCTAGGGGCAACGGTTCCGACCGTTTGGTCGAACTGCCACGTGTGGTCAGTTTTTGAGAGAGGATCGTATCGATGGAGATTCTTGCCAAGTATGTCGACCCAATACAGTACTTTTTCTTCAGCATGCCAACATGGCCCTTCGCCAAGCAATGCAGAGTCGGTCAGTCGCTCAACCTCAGCCATCAGTGAATTGAACCTTTGTTAGGGTTTCATTTGCGGCGTTCACGGACTAGTTAACCGCAATACCCTCGGAAACCATCTTGCACCATACGTCCGAGGCACCGGTCGCGAAGCACCAGTCTATCTCGCGCCGCAGGCATTGGCAATCAATTTGATCGCATGTCCGAATCGTCTAAAAAAACGTGAATCGAAAGATTCAACGAAGACGAACTCAGCCCATACCTGCTAAACTTAGCCAGGGGTGCGATCTGACCGTAATCGTTGCATTACCCAAAAGAGACTCCACTGGAAAAGAAAGACTAAAATCCAATACAAGGAAAAAACGTCAATGATTATCCGTACGATTATGATCGTCCTCTGCTTCAGGGGGGGGGTGCAATACTGCGCTGGCCGGACCAGCCGAGTCCTCACCGAAACCCAACTTCATTATCATCTTCACAGACGATCAGGGCTACAACGACCTGGGTTGCTTCGGCTCGAAGACCATCAAGACTCCTTACCTCGACCGACTCGCCAAGGAAGGTCGCCGTTTCACCAACTTTTATGTTCCATGCTCGGTCTGCTCTCCGTCTCGGTCCGCCCTCCTCACTGGTAGCTACCCGAAGCGTATCGGCATGCACCGCCATGTCCTGTTTCCCGAAAGCGATTACGGCTTGAACCCCCAGGAACATACTATCGCCGACCAACTTCGATCGGTCGGCTACGCTACCGCCTGTATTGGTAAATGGCATCTCGGCCACCACTCTGAGACACTTCCGCGCCAGAACGGCTTCGATTCTTACTACGGTATCCCTTATTCGAATGACATGAATTATCCAGACAACAAGGGGAAGGTCAGCCCAGCTGATGATGAGGGATGGATCCATCAGGACAAGCAGGTCAAACTTTGGAACACGCCACCGATCGGGAACGAGGAAATCATCGAGCTCCCCGTCAACCAGCGCACCATTACCCGCCGCTACACCTACAAGGCGATCGAGTTCGTAACTACCAACAAGGATAAACCGTTCTTTCTCTACCTGCCGCATAGCATGCCGCATATTCCTCTCTTTGTACCCGCAGACGTCCACGATCCCAATCCGAAGAACGCCTACAAGTGCGTGATCGAACACATCGATGCCGAAGTTGGCCGTCTCGCCCAAACGGTCCGAAACCTTGGCCTCGCCAAAAATACTTACATTATATTCACCACCGACAACGGCCCATGGATCCGCTTTAAGCATCACGGGGGCAGTGCCTTCCCACTACGTGATGGCAAGGGGACCACCTTTGAAGGTGGCCAGCGGGTGCCGTGCATCATGTGGGGGCCCGGGCGAATCCCCGCTGGCACTACCAGTGATGCTTTCGGTTCCACCCTTGATCTTTTGCCCACCATTGCTGCGCTGGCTGGTTCTAATCTGCCAACAGACATCCGCATCGATGGCCATGACCTGTCCAAAACAATCACCGTCGACGCTCCTTCACCACGCACGGAACTTATTTACTACACGTCTCATGGTCAACTCGAGGGCCTGAGGCAAGGAGACTGGAAACTCCTGGTGAAGAAGCCACGGACCAAAAAAAATAAGAAGGGACAAGCCAAGGCCTCGAAACCTCAGATACTCCTATTCAACCTCGAGGACGATATTAGCGAAACAACCAATCTTGCCGACAAAAACCCTGAAAAAATCGAGGCCCTCCAGGCCCGCATGATCGAACTCGACGACGAAATTACCGCCAACGCCCGCCCCGTTTGGCAGAAAAACTAACCGTTCTCCAAAGAATTAACCTTGGGCATTTTCTACAGAAGAATGCTTTAAGGAAATGAGGCTGCAGCGATCAAACCAGAATTTCTTTGACGACTCGACCGTGGACGTCGGTCAGTCGCATGTCGCGACCGCCGAATCGGTACGTGAGATGTTCGTGGTCGAGGCCCAGCAAGTGCAGGATCGTAGCATGCAGGTCGTGCATCGTGACAACATTCTCGACGGCGAACATGCCCATTTCGTCGGTCGCTCCGTAGATGGTGCCGCCCTTGGTGCCGCCTCCGGCTAGCCAAACAGAAAAACCCTCCGGGTGATGGTCGCGGCCATCGGTGCCGGCAGAATGTGGCGTGCGACCAAATTCACCAGCCCATACGATCAGCGTCTCCTCGAGCATGCCGCGCATCTTCAGGTCTTTGATCAGTGCAGCGATCGCCTGATCGGTGTCCAACGCGTTTTTTTCGTGGCCCTTCTTGAGATTGCCGTGCTGATCCCAGGTACCGTTTGAGGCACCGGGTGGACAGTTGATTTCTACGAATCGGACACCCGACTCGATCAGACGGCGGGCCCGTAGACACTGGGTGCCATAGAGACGTTGCGACTCGACGTCCGAATCAATGCCGTAGAGCTTATGGATGGCCGCGGTCTCCTGGGCGAGGTCGAGCACGTCGGGCACTCGGGATTGCATGCGGTAGGCGAGTTCGTAGTTACCGATGGCCGACTCAATGGCGTCGTTGCTGCCAAGCGAATCGGAGAACGCGAGGTCTCGGCGGCCGAGCAGATCGAGCTTGGCTCTTTGCACTCGTGGGTCCTTGTCTGCCGAAACGATATTGTCGATTGGATTGCCCTCGGCCATCAGATAGGATGCCTGCTGGTTGGCGGGTAGAAAGCCGTTGGAGTAGGATTCCAATCCACCGCAGGGGACGACGCCGAAACTCAATACGACATAGCCGGGCAGGTTTTGGCTTTCGCTGCCGAGTCCGTAGGTCACCCAAGAACCGAGACTCGGGCGGCCCGCGTTGTTGCTGCCGGTGTGCAGAAACAGCACGCCGGTGGAGTGCAGCGGCAGGTCGGCCTGCACCGAGCGAATCACTGCTAGGTCGTCGACGCAGGAAGCGATGTGGGGAAACAACTCACTGACTGGGATGCCGGACTGTCCATGTTGTTTGAACTTCCAGGGGCTTTGGAGCCACTTGCGGTTCTTGTTGGCGGTCGGATTATCGACCTTGCCAACGGGCTGGCCGTTGAGATTATCTAGCTTCGGTTTCGGATCGAACGAGTCGACGTGTGAAACACCTCCGTCCAGGAAGCAAAAAATGACGTTTTTAGCTCGAGGGGCGAAATGGGGTCTTCTGAGAACAGCGGCTTCGGCGTAGGACGAATCCTCTAGCAGAGAGGAAAGCGCCAACATCCCGAATCCGTTGGCAGACGTCTTGAGTAGTTCGCGACGAGACATCGTCAAGGACACTCGTCCGGGACAGCGGCTATGGTATTCGTGTTTCGTCATGGGTTATCTCTATCGAACAAGTTCGACGATTACGGAATATAAATCAATTCTTTCAAATTGAAGATGACGTGGGCGACATCCTGCCAGAGTAGAGAACTGCTTAGTATATCGCTTGATTCAATCTGGTGGAATCGTGCCAGGCTATGGGCTAACTGGGAAAAATCTACGACTTCATTGACGCTAGGAGACCGTCCCAAGGCGGTGCCGAACATGGCTTCGAGTCTAGACTTAATTGTGTCGTCGTCGCGCTGGACGAGTCGGTCGGCCCAATACGCGGCCTGCCCGATCACAAACGAGTCGTTGAGCAAGGCGAGGGCTTGGGCGGGGATGTTGGTGACATCGCGACGTCCCTGGGTCACCTTGCCGCCGGGTGCGTTGAATGTCTCGAGGAACTTGTTCCCCTCCATCAGACTGACTTTCGTGTACAAACTGCGTCGTCCGTCACCGTCCAGCGGACCTACGAATAATCGCCGGTCGATGATTGCCTTGTCACGGTATGGCTGCACGCTGAGGCCAAAGAGTGTCGGATCCAGTCGGCCCGAAGTGAACAGAATCGAGTCGCGGATTGCTTCGGCATCAAGCCGCCGTGTGGGATAGTGGTGCAGCAAGCGGTTATCGGGATCAATTTCACGGGCCAGAGCAGTAGCTCGGCCGGTCATGCGAAAGGTTTGGGTGTGGACAATTTCGCGAATCAGTTGTTTGATGGACCAGTCCTGCTCAATGAATTTTAAGGCGATATAGTCGAGTAATTCAGGGTGTGATGGGGGCTCACCGACGTGGCCAAAATCGTCGACAGAACGGACGATGCCTGTACCGAACAGGTGATGCCAGACGCGGTTGACCATCACGCGGGCAGTGAAGGGGTTCTCGGCGGAAGCGATCAACTCGGCGAGTTCGAGTCGGCCACTGCCGTAGTGAGAAAACACCTGATCAGATCCGGAAAGGACTTCCAAATATCGGCGCGGCACGACGTCACCAGGCCTCAGGCTGTCGCCGCGGACGAGGATCGGTTGATCAAATCCGACACCGGTGTCCTCGATGCCAGGAATGATTCGAGGTACGGCCAGTTCATTATTTTCGATTGCGCGGTATTCGGCCACGAGTTCAGCAAGTCGCGGTGTCTGTTGCAGAGAGTTGTCGATCAGGCCCGACTTGACCAACCAGTCGAGTAGGCGCACGTCCGTGTCCGTTGTCCGATCCTCACTCCAGGCAACGATCGCCCGGCGAAACAGATCGGTGTAACACCTAGACACATCAGCAAGCGACTGAGGGTGCGCGGTGCTGTCGTTGGTGAAGAGTCTTAGCAGATGGTCCAATTTCGGCTGGGGTGTCTCGGTACAGTCGTGGGTGACGACATGGGTGACGCCCCAGTACGAGCGAGGGTCGGCGGCTGCCTCTTTCCATGGAATGCGGTCGTTTTGTGTGTCGCTGCCGAGTGTACCTAATTGATCGGGGAATTTAGGGTTGTCAAACTTGGTGATCAGTTCAGCGTAGATGCGGACGCCTTCAGAGTCATCAGGCGGCGAGAACGTGATCCACTGAAACGTGGGGTCTGTGAGCGCGTGATAATTCTGGTAGTTGAGTTGACAGTTGTTTGAAACCAGGCGCACCGCGCTGGTGTGATCGCCAAGCACGCGAAAGCTGATCTGTTTTTTGCCGTCGAGAAGCAGGGGAGACCGCAGTGCGCCGTTTAGTTTTTCGGACAATAGATGCGTGTAGAGCCCAGTGGGCAGAACTGCGGCGATTACCGCATCGCCTTCACTGGCGACCAGGAAGTCACCGCTTTTCGCCTTCCCCGTCCGCAGACCTTGTCCCGAAGTTTTCCATGCACTGTTTCCACGACTGCGAAAATCGGCGAACGTGTGAAAATTCTTATCGTTGAAATCTTGCCGCTTCGCATGCTCAGCGGCGTATTGTTGGTTCAGTTCGCGCCAGTTATTTGCTACGTCGTCGCCGAGTGCTAGCCAAGGGGCAAGCGGATGATCGAGTGGCGGTTGCTTGATCTTGACTGCAGTCAACCAATTCGCCAATCGCGCGTCATCAAGTTTGGCGGCTAATTCTTCAGCATCGGCACGCTCACACCTTGCCGCGTCAGCCGCGAGCAGGTAACCAGCAACGTTGTCCATGTCTTCGAGCCAACGGTCGGCAATCTTGCGGTGAATCTCGGTCTTCAGTTCCGCGAGTCGACGCATCGGTTCGGCGTTGACCGCAGGTGCGTCGATCGTATGTGCGACTAACCGTGAGCTGCGCAGGATGCCCAACAGCGCATAGTAGTCCTTCATCGATACGGCGTCCATCTTGTGATCGTGACACCGTGCACAGGAAACGGTCGTGGCCTGAAATGTTTTGGTGAGCGTGTCGATACGGTTGTCGGCCAGATCGAACCCGATCGATCTCAGCCCGATGCAGTCGTCGTGGTTGGCTTCGCCAAAGCGATAAAACGCCGTTCCGATCACCGACTCGTTGATGTTGTCCGTTGGGTTCCATCTTGGCTCCGTGATCAGATCGCCGGCAATATGTTCGCGGATGAGTTGGTCATAGGGGACATCGTCGTTGAGCGCGCGGATAAGATAGTCCCGGTAGCGCCAAGCATGATGAACTTCGTAGTTCCATTCGTTCCCATGCGTTTCGGTGAAACGCACGACATCCATCCAATGCCGCGCCCAACGCTCGCCAAAATGTGGCGATTCGAGCAAGCGGTCGACCAAGCAGCTGTATGCCGCGTCAGGGTCAGAAGTATAGGCAGACAAAAACGCTGAGGTCTCACTCGGTGTAGGTGGCAGACCAATCAGTACGAGGCTGAGTCGCCGGATCAACGTGTGAGGGGCAGCCAAAACTGCCGCCGACAGTCCGGCGCCGTCCAACTTGCTCAATACGAATCGGTCTATGGGATGATCAGACCAGTCCCCGTTGTTCACATTGGGAACCTCTGGTGCGACTGGTGGTAGTAGACTCCACCACTGTCGACGCGACTGCAGTGTTGCTTGCCAGGCGAGGTCTGCAGCTTCCAGCGCGGAGGGTGGCTGATCACGGGGATCGGGAGCGCCCATGGCGATCCAGCGCTGAAAGTCGGCGATGACTATGTTGGGTAGCCGCTCATTGGGAGGCATCTCAAGGGATTCATGCCGGATCGCCTCGAGCAGCAGGCTGTCAACGACCTTGCTAGGAACAATAGCAGGTCCTGTGTCGCCGCCAGTGCGGATTGCCTCTCGGCTGTCGAGTCGAAGCCCGCCCTTGACCTCCTCGGCCGAGGCGGAGTGACATTCGTAACAATGCTTGACCAGCACGGGGCGAATTTTCTTTTCAAAGAACTCGACACCCTCGTCGGCGTGAACAGATTGAATAATTACCAGCAGGCTGACTAACAGCGCCGCCAGCCCACCCAGTAATTGGCGCATCACAAAGCGGCCACGGCTACGAACTTGGCGTATGTTGCTGGGATTTGATTGAGAAGGACCCATGATATCTGGCTAGTGTTGCAGCGCTTTCGCGCTCTGCCACTGGTTCAAGTAGTAGCCGACATTCCTCATTTAGGTTTCGCCTAGAACCGATCCAGGGTCGGAATGTTTTTCTATTCTAACTATTTTGGCTCCCCTCCGTGCCTAGTGTGTGGAGTTTTTTTTCATTTTCTTGCCTGCGGCCCTGATTCCGAAGTTCTTACATTAGGAATATGTTCTGTAAGCCCTTGGTCTTACAAAATACGACAACCAGGCATCGTGATACAGTCGTTGCCGGGGTCCTCCTGGATGGCTGGTTTTTCGTAGTCATGTTGAACATCCAAATGACGCGCAGTGGCATAAATTTGGGCCCACGTCACATCATCCAGCGTGATGCCATCGCTCATGCGCTGAACTCGGGTGCGAGCTTCTATTTCTCCCGGCATCAATATTTCACCATCTGGCAATGTTGTCCGAGAAGTCTTGACGAATTCAATGTACTGCCGAACTTCAGGAAAGAAATCGCTAGAGTCACCAAAGAAGCTGCAATCAATAAAAATCGACAACATGCCGTTGGCAACTCGTGATGCGTTGGCAGGATCACTGCACGAACTACCTGTCAATGCACCGGCCAACAGTTCAATCATCAGCGACAAACCAGACCCTTTATGTCCGGCTACAGGAAAAATCGCGCCGGGTGGATCTGCGTAGAACTCTTTTGCATTTGTCGTTGGCTTCCCGTCAGCGTCTATCAGACAGCCCTCCGCCACCGGCAATCCATGATTCAGCGCCACGCGGATCTTTCCTTCGGCAATTGTGCATGCCGACATATCCAGAATAATGGGGGCGTCGTCTTCGCGTGGAACTCCGATCGCCAACGGATTCGCTGAAAGCCGTCGGTCGATTCCACCAAACGGTGCCACAAGCATTCCGGCGCCGCTGGTGTTCACAAAGTGCAGCGAGATTATCCCAGCGGCAGCCGCCTGCTCTGCCCAGTCGCCAATGCGTCCCAAATGTCCAGAATTGCGCAACGCGACTACAGCAACTCCGTGCCGACTTGCCTTGTTGATACCAATCTGAACGGCCTGTTCTCCAATTGTTTGACCCAATCCGAATTTCCCGTCAACGACAGTGATCGCATCAGAAGAAGTTATCACTTCGGCATTTTGGTTGGCAAGAACCTTTCCATCAGCCAGCCACTGGACGTAGGATGGAATCCGCAGGACACAGTGCGAATCATGCCCCACAAGATTCGCTTCCACAAGTCGTTCACTAACGTGGTGTGCTTCTTCAGGTCGACAGCCAGCTGACTGAAAAACCTGCGTCGCAAGCTCAAGAAGTTCATTAAACGGAATTTGCATGGACTCTCCCTTAGATTTTATTGTCAGACAATACAAATTTCTGCAACGTATGACAGTCTGGGTCCACAAGCCCGCGATTCCCGCCAGCCGACATCACGACCTCGCTGACATAGATGGCGTGGTGTGAGTCGACCCAGACATCGTGAGGAGCGAAGAAATCTCCGGCAGCACAAGGATTGAGTCCGCCGCCCCACTGCGACAGCAAGGCACCATTGCCACTATAGATACTAAGCCGACCGCCCGTTGCATCTGGTGAGGGAGCTGTGGTTCCCGGCCACATACCCGCGTGATAGCCGCGTTCTGCGACTGCGGCGGCCCAAGATTGACGGATGCCGGGCGGGCAATTTTTACGCCGCTAGTACCGGGGCGTTTTCGGCTTCATATTGGTCAGGAGACTTGTAACCAAGCGTTTGATGAATTCTCACACGATTGTA
>JBDOMT010000093.1:0-9938 GCA_039831705.1 Pirellulales bacterium
TCGAGCGGATCGAGAAGAGAGGGTTGGAGGTGTTCTCGAGCCCAACTGATGCCTAAAGGAACTCCGGATCGAGGACCAGCTGCAGTTCGCGGGGCTCATCCGGGTTTTGCTCCGCACCTTTCGGTGGCCCACGGGATTTGGGGAGCGTGCGGATCGGGCCTTCCCACAATCGGAGTTGCCGCAAGATCCGTTCAATGACTGGCCGCTGATCTCGTTCGATAAAGCTGATAATTTGCATCTCACCGCCACACTTGCCGCATTTTAGAGGCTAATTGGGTGTTTGCCGCCCAAAAAATAGGGGCGAAGACCCCATGGTTGTAAGAATTACTGCGGTTCCCTGGATCAGAACTGAGAAGCAGCATTGAACCGAAGTTGGTCCAGTTGTGTCCATTTTCGGTCACAATTTGGAATACGTTGGGCAAACCCCGTACAGTCCAGCTCGGCTAGATCAAAAACATCTGTATGCAAGTGTATTCCGCATGGGAAACACTGATCTCCTAGTTCAGCAGCTTCTCAAACCTGACACCCAGGACTGGCATTTACACGCGAAAATACCGCCTCCTAAAAAACTAAGCACGCCCGTCCAGGGGCACGGACGGAACTAGCCACGGGTGTTTTTTTGGGCCTTTGTCGGATTAATAAAGGTTGGTGCCCTAACTGATATGGCTAAGCCAACAGAATATTTTTAGCAGGACGATGAGCCCAGAAGGTAGGAAGCTCCCGAATCCAAAAATCTCGGCTCACCGCTCAGCAAACCAGAACTCCAAGTCGATCGATCACGGTTCACGACCACCGCGGCGAGAAGCCCAACGGTACGACGACTCGGGGCGGAACGCAGGTTCCTCCCCCCCGACGACCGGTTTCAAATAGATCGGGCGGCGGCGTGCGACAGACCGACCCCATTCATCTGCCACAGCCGATTGAGCGGGTGAAGCATGTCAAGAAAGGCGGCTGGAGGACTCTGGAAAACTATTGGAATGCCAAGGCTACCATCGTCTTCGTCAAGCCGGCAGGCGCGACAGTTAAGATTCGTTATGGCAGCACCAAAAAGTACTTTGGCAAGGATCGTCAGAAACAGCGTCTCAAAGGCAACCAGGCAGTCGTCCTCAAGGTTGGCTCATATTCGGCTGTCCGGGCTCGCGTTCAGATATACGTAGAGGTTGACACAGACGTGAACTACGACCTCACCCCTGGTGGAGTGAACTCAGTCACAATCCCATTTTGAATCGAGGCGGAGCTTGAGATCACATGGCGCAGAGGCCGAAGGGTAAAAAAGTACGCGATTCCAAACCCTAGTAAAATAGAAGTTTGCGAGAACTCGGGTCGCTCAATCTCAGCCGAGAGACGCGAAACTTCTTCGCCCGAAGACCCACGACCCCGCTGGCCTCGGCTGGCGGGGTTTTTCATGCTGCTAAGATGCGTCGGTTTCAACGACCGAAGGCGTTTCGTGCGCAACGGGTGAGAGTGACCGATCCGTGCCACGGATCGGTGGTAGCGGTTTCTCCGCGACCGGTCCAACCACGGCCCGGTATTCTCTCGACCTCTGAGCTTGAGACTCTTCGGTGAATGCTGACAACCACGAGAATGCAACTACTGCAAACACGATCATTACCTTGCTTAACGTTTGCTGAGGGCAATGTCCCACGATCTTGTTTTCTTGACGGCTCATCATGATTTTCCTTGTTTAATGAGAGGGTGATGAACATCCGCCCCATTGATTGTCCCGGGCGGACACCGATGCCCAACGGTTCCACAGACTTAAGCGTAAGTCGCACTCATTTGTTACAACGTGGCTTTGCGGGAAGAGAAATCTGATAAGCTCAAATGACTTAAGTGGCATGCTGCCTGGAGTTTCATGGTCGTTTCAGTTTTTTGACTTCACCGTGGCGGATGATCTTGCATCCGCATCACTGGATAATGTGATCCACTGTCGCAGATAACACTGGTGCTTGTTCAGAGCGGTTTTGTATTCTGGTGTGGAGACTAAGTCCTTCATTTCTCCCGGATCATTTCTCATGTCGACGAGTGATTCGCGTAATTCTCCATCCCAGTATATGCAGTACTTGAATCGCCTGCTGCGGAGCATTCGGCAGGTGTGATTCTCGGTCACAACGTACTCACGCCAAGTTTTGACTGGATTGCCTTCGACGATGGGCCGTAGACTCTTTCCCAATAGGTTCTTGGGCACATCCACTCCGGCGTAGCTGCATAGCGTTGGAAGAATGTCTAGCCCGCTTGATATCAAGTGATCGTCCACTTTGCCCGGAATGATTTTGCCTCTGTATCTCATCAGCAAAGGTACGCGCACGGACTGTTCGTAGAAGCGGCCCTTGGATGCCAAACGATGGCATGCGTCCATGTCGCCGTGATCGCTGGTGAAGACGACCAAGGTTTCTTCTTCGAGCCCATTTCGCTTTAGGGCGTCAAGAATCCGCCCGATGTGTCGGTCCACCTGCTCGGTCAATCGGCAATAGATCCAACGATAGATCCGCCACTGATGCTCGTTATACACCTTCCGCATCGTTCCGGCTGGCGTTACTGCAGTCGCCTTGGAGTAAAGGTCAATCGCATCGGGCTCGAGCTCTGGGATCCGAAAGTTGTCGGGTAGCGGTGGAAGCTGCTCAGGCGGCATCTTTGCCGCTAGCTGATATAGATGTTCGACGCTTGACTTGCGATTGGGCGATTTTCCCTTGTAAGCGCGGTACGCGAAACAGATGTCATGGGGGTTGATGAATGAAGCGATGACAAAGAATGGCCGAGCCCTCTTTTTTTTGAGAAACTCGATGCAGGCGCCTGGCAATGCGTCCCTTTGATCTTGAAAATACTCGTCGTAGCCGGCGTTCTTGATCAGTTTTCCAAGTGAGTTCTGATTAATATCGGAGGGCACGATCGCCTTCATTCCGTTGTTAAGCACGCCAAACCGCCCTGCCATGACGCCGGTGGCCATACTAATCCGACTGGGCATGCAGACGGGATTGATCACATAGGCATTTGTGAATCGGGTTCCCTCTCACGCCAAGCTGTCCATAGCTGGGGTCTTCAAGTACCTGTTCCCAGCACAGCTCATCATGTCTGCGTGTTGCTGATCAGTAATGATAAACAGGATGTTTGGTGGTCGATTCACTGCTGTCACGCCGACACCCGATCCTTGTACCGACTGAGTTAACGCACGTGATTGTGCGAACGTGTGTAGCTGGGGTGTCACGCAAATTTCAAGCAGGAAAACCAGCATCACGACGTTAGCTAGCAACGAGCTCCGGAGAATTGGAAGAATCACGAGTAACTCCTATTTTCAAAATTGGTATCAGTAGCCATGGAGCTTAGTGTTAAAGTTGTTGGCCTTATCGACAAGGGCTACCGTCGCCGAAAGCAGGCATAGCTTTTTCATGGCTTCATCCCCCAAACTGCTGGGCAACCCCTGACGACTTTTTTATCATTCCAGCTGCGTGCCTCATAAATATACCTTTAAAGAAATGGCTCTATTGAGTGGTATGAGAATTGTCCATGAAGCATGGCAAAATGATCTGGATCGTCATGTCGCCTTGAAAGTGTTACAATAGGCGACACTATGAGTCTGGAGTGGCCTTAGGTACATTCAAAAGGGAAATCTCAACTGATGGTAATAATTTCTGTTCGTTCAATCACGCTGTGCAACTTATGAATGCTATTCGATTTCTGTGCGGCCTTGGCCTGCTGGTGCTGTTGATTTGTGTGCCGACCAGTGTGTTGCTGGCTGAAAATCGATCTCTGGGGGTGAATGAAACTTCGGGCATCGCAACTGCTGTGGTCGTTGAAGATCAGGCTTTGGCGCATACGACGCAGTTGTTGCCCTTGGATGGCATGGGCCAGATTGCAGTGGGCGATTTGAAAGCACAAACGGCGCAGGTTGTGGCAAATCTTCGCGAGGCGCTGCAGACAGTAGGTTCAGACCTTGCTCAGATCGCTCGACTGAATGTTTATTTGGATTCCAAAGCAACTGAAACTTCGGTGCAAAAACTTTTGACGCGGGAGTTGCTTGGCGAAGTAAATCCGGCGGTGACCTATGTCGTGACGGCGCTGGCCAACGACGATGCCCTGCTGGCGGTTGATGCAATTGCGAGTGTGCCAGAAAGCGATGCGGTGGAGGTGATTCGTTCAACGGATTCAGAATTGTCAGAACACCATGGAACGACGTTGGCGAATGTTTTGCCACGTGGGCGGGTGGTTTACATCTCGGGGATGGCAGAGAAAACCGACGCTTTAGCTGAGGCGACGACCGGTACGATGCGTCAGTTGCATAACGTGCTGAAACTATTGGGGCTTGAGCCGAAGCATGTGGTTCACATCAAATCATTTGTCCAGCCGATAGCCAAGGTGGCGGTTTCTCGGAATGCGATCCAGCAGATGTATCCCGACGGGATGTCGCCGCCGATGTCGTTTACGGAGTGGAAAAGTAGCTTGCCGATTGAGATCGAAATGATTGCGTTTATTCCAGGCGAAGCCGAAACAAACGAAACGGTACAGTTGCAATGGCAGCCTGACGAAAAACGTTCGCCCGTTTATTGCCGATTTGCGGTCGTCAATGCGTCAACGCGGATTTATGTTTCGGGTTTGCGATCGCGTGAAGAGCTTGATGCTACTGGGCAAGTTCGTGATATTTATGCCCAATTAGGCAAAGTACTACGCCCGGTTGGCAGTGACTTGCGGCACCTCGTGAAGGCGACGTATTACGTAGCGGATGGTGAAGTGAGCAAAGCGCTGAATGACGTGCGTCCTTCGATTTACGACCCTAAACGTCCACCGGCAGCTTCGAAGGCAATGATCGCCGGGACGGGCGATACGAAACGGACGATTGTGATTGATATGATCGCCGTGCCGAGGGGTTGATAGTTCGTGCACTCCGCCCCTTAAGTTGTTCCGTCTGAAATGAAAAATCCCCCTCTGGCGGCAAAAGTCATTCTCACCGACAATCCATAAACATTCCATCCACACCGGTCGATTGGAGATTCTCTTACCATGCGGTGCCATGAAGTCGATTATGAAATTTTCGGAGATGACATGCAGATTGTCGAGATCGAGCTCGACCAAGACGAAACCATTGTGGCAGAAGCAGGGGCCATGAACTACATGGAGGACGGTATTGAGTTCGCTGCGATGATGGGGGATGGCTCCGAGCCGGATCAGGGTGTCATGGGAAAATTGTTCAGTGCTGGTAAACGCATGCTAACCGGCGAATCGATTTTCATGACCCACTTTTCTAACACCAGATCGGGAAAACGGCGAGTTGCTTTTGCATCACCTTATCCGGGAAAAATCATCGCACTCGACATGGCGAAGATCGGTGGTACGTTAATCTGCCAAAAAGATGCGTTTTTGTGTGCGGCCAAGGGAACGAATATTTCCATCGCCTTTCAAAAGCGTCTGGGGGCAGGCTTCTTTGGGGGCGAGGGTTTCATACTGCAAAAGCTTCAGGGAGATGGCGTGGCTTTCATCCATGCCGGAGGAACCATTATCAAGAAAAACCTCCAAGGTGAAAACCTCCGCGTAGACACAGGATGCCTGGTCGCCTTCACCGAAGGAATTTCCTACGATATCGAACGAGCAGGCAATCTCAAATCGATGTTCTTCGGCGGCGAAGGCTTATTCCTGGCAACACTCAGCGGCCACGGGCAAGTTCTGTTACAAAGTTTGCCCTTCTCGCGGCTTGCCGATCGTGTCCTGCAACACGCGCCCGCGGCAGGTGGATCGAACAAAGGAGAAGGATCCGTGCTTGGTGGGTTGGGCAACCTATTCGGAGATTAAGCGAATCCTTCCAACCTTACCGGCAACGAATCGTTTGAAACTACTGCTAGAGAAAAACAGGTTCCTTAATGCGACTTGCAACTGTACTTACCCCGATGTCCGACGAAAATCTCGCGTTAGCTGCCCAGTGTGGTGTTACCGATATCGTTACGAAGTATCCAGGGACGGAGTTGAGCGACCTGCTTCAGACAAAGAGTCGGATCGAAGATTTTGGCATGCGATTGTCTGCGATCGAAGGTTTTCTGCCGATTGAAAATATCAAGACAGGGCGTGACGACGGATCGGAACTTGAGGCGATGAAGGTGCTCATTCAGCATATGGGAGAGGCGGGCGTTGAGATACTCTGTTACAACTTTATGGCTGGTACAGACTGGGTGAGAACGCGCCTTAATGTACCGGATCGGGGTGGTGCGAAAGTCACGGCGTTCGATCTGGAGGAGGTTCGGCAAGCGATTATGCTGGGGCACAACAGCAGTGGAGAATTGGAAGCTCCACAGGGAGTACAGATTTCCGCTACGGAACTTTGGCGGCTGCTTGAATCGTTTCTGCGCGAACTTGTTCCTATCGCAGAGGCGAGCGGTGTGGTACTGGCCATGCATCCTGATGACCCACCGCTACCAGAGTTCCTGGGCAAAGCGAGGATCATGAACAGTATCGAGAGTTTTCAGCGATTGGTCGACTTGGTCCCCAGTTCCAGCAATGCCATTTGCTTTTGTCAGGGTACGTTTACTGAAATGGGCGTTGACATCAGCGAGACGATTCGCCGCTTCGGAAGCAAAATCCAGTTTGTGCATTGTCGCGACGTGCGTGGTACGGCCAGCTCTTTCGTGGAGACTTTTCACGACAATGGACCAACCGACATGGTGGCTGCCATACGTGCGTATCATGAAATTGGATTCGAGGGTCCAATACGACCCGATCACGTCCCACAGCTCGTCGGTGAAAACGAAGGTGATCCTGGCTACACGATGAAAGGGCGGCTTTTTGCCTATGGTTACCTACGCGCACTGATGCAAGCGGCCGAGGCAACTTGCAGCAGATCAGCGAACGAACAGAACGGGTGAAGACCAAAAATCTAATTGCTGCCGAAATCATGAAGGATCGTGGTATCACAACAGATGATCTCGGCTATGGCGATGTGCAATGCTACAACCCCGATCGAGGCAAGATTCCTACACCTAACATCGACCGACTGGCGTCGCTGGGGATGAGATTTGCCGACACACACTCGCGATTTCTACTGCCCCAACTCAGGAAGCAGCACGGCACGGCGGGCTTTCGACAGTCGCATCGACCAGGTCTGCGGCGGGTCGGTCTTGGGGTCGAATCCGTAGGTTGGAATAGGAATCCGATGATCGAAGATCACGACAACCTCTTGCTATTCAAGCCAGTAGGAATAAATCTGCGCGTTGCGGAGCGTAAGTCGGAGTGTCACCATATGTCCTTTCAAACTTGCGAGTTCGCCCTGTTTCCATTGTAACTCCTTGCCAGTGGAATCCTCTCCTACGCTCTCAGAAATTGCAACAACTACGTTCTGGGAATCCAATATCTCGACCCGCAATTCGCCCTCGCGGGCATTCACATTCACAGTTAGTTTCCCGCCAGACAATTCAAATGGTTTCGTGATAAAATGTCCGTCCTGTTCGCCAGCATCCAGCGAGATAAAACCATCGCGTCGGAGTACCGCCAAGCAGATTGCGCCGCCGTCGCGGTCTCGACCGGGAATCAATTCAGTCACTCCATCGGGGTACTTGCCAAGATACTTGAATGTGCTGCGCCACTTTAGTCCCGTATAGTAGAACCACAATTCATCATCGCGTATGACTGGTGCAGACGGTGGTAGGATTTGCGTCAGATCGTAGGCTCCTGAATCAATACGTGAGGGCCCAATAAAGGTCTGTCGATTACCCAGACGTTGCCAATGCATGAGATCACGACTGCACACGAGTTGTATTAGCTGAAATCCATCAGTATTCGGATAGTTCGGAATCGGACCCACCGCGTGGTACAACGCTGGCATGCCAATATATAACCCCTCATAGCGAAACACCCCCATGTTGTAGACGTCGACATTATAGACTTGTGGATCATTAAAGAAGTTCTGCTGCAAGCTGGCGTCAGCCATCCTTCTGGCAATATGCTTTTTTCCGAGTTCCTGATCCAAATCGTCGACCTGAAACACCATGCCCAAATCATCCCAGATCTTGAAGTCCTTACTCGTAGCTAAGGCTACCGCACGACCATACTTTGCGCCGCGTTTGACGGTGTGAATGAACAAACCTTGGTCCGCATCAAAGCTAAAATTACCTTCGTCAGAGCTGTAGATTTTTGGTATTTCCAGCTGCTTCCAGGTGACTCCATCGGGTGAGACGGCAAAGCCACTATTTAGTAAGGGGGCCTTGAACCGACGTGCAGGATCCTGATCGAGCCGGTCATAAGTAGCCAACATGATAGGCATGTTGGTTTTAGGCCCCGGTGTCCAGTGCAGTCCATCCTTGCTTTGCCACAGATTGTCATCGACCGTGATAACCCAAATTTTGTATAACCCCGCCTCTTCATCCCAGACTGGTGCAGATCGCGTCTGAATAGTTTTAGTCGGCTGTGGACTACGAATTACGGCTCCGCGCTTTTTCGGCTGATGCATCGTTCGCTGCAAGTTGTATTTCTCAGCAATGCCATGATCGGTGAGAAATAATTGCCGCTGTCCAACAGGCACCTGAAAATCGTCGGGCTCCGTATCCGCACCATAGGTAGAACTATCGATGAATAACAGGTTTCCTACCAAGGAAACCAATCCGACAATTAGTACTCGCGGCAAAAGTCGATGGATGCTGTACACCTGATTCACTCCTCTCTCGCAAACGGGAAAAATAGCTAGGTAAGATTGGTGCAGTATAGCCGGATGATGGCTATTCGTATGCAATCACAACGCTCTGCCCGACTTGCAACCCAGGGACAATTCCGTAATTATGATGTATGCGAACATCCAATGTAGCCTATGACTATGTTTTCCACCGATTCCGGTGCTGATTTCTACACTAATTTGGAGGAGGTCTGATGAGCCCGTCAAGCAACCAAGTGACCCGACGTTCTTTCGTCCGCAACGCGGTTTCTGGTGTAGCAGGAGTGTACATCGTAGCACCTCACGTGCTTGGTGGTCCTGGAAAGACAGCGCCTAGCGACAAAATCAATATCGCTGGGATCGGAGTTGGAGGTCGCGGAGCTGCTTGCATCAACGGAGTAGCTAGCGAAAACATCATTGCTCTAGCCGATGTCGACGATCAACGTGCAGCAGACACCTACAAGAAGTTTCCCCAGGCAAAGCGTTATCACGATTTTCGCTCCATGCTCGACGACTTAGACAATCAAATTGACGCGGTTGTCGTCGGGACGCCGGACCACACGCACGCCGTCGCGGTTATGAATGCCATTGGCCGTGGCAAGCATGTGTACTGTGAAAAACCGCTGGCTCATTCCGTCTATGAAGTGCGACAGATGCGGGACGCTGCGCGCAAGCACAATGTCATCACCCAACTCGGTAATCAAGGGCACTCCGCCAATGATATACGACGGTGCTGCGAGTGGATATGGGACGGCGCAATAGGCAAAGTCACTGAGATTCACGCCGCATGTGATGCTTATAGAGAATTGTATTGTCAAATAGATCGACAACCGCTCTTAAGCGAGAAACATGCGATCCCTAAAACGCTGAATTGGGATCTTTGGTTAGGACCTAGCGCAGTTCGACCTTACCATTCAATGTATTTGCCATTCACCTGGCGTGGCTGGATGCCCTTTGGCACCGGCTGCATTGGTGATTGGATTTGTCACATTGTTGATCCTTCGATGTGGGCTCTTGACTTGGGTGCACCATCAACCATCCACGCTGAGGTCGACAGCAACTACGATCCGGTAAAACATTCCGATCTATATCCGGCAGCAACCAAGATCACATTCGAGTTCCCAGCTAAAGGTGACCGCGGGCCGGTCAAATTGATTTGGCGGGACGGAAACAACAAGATTCCACGAACGAGTGCATTGGGCGATCACAAGATCCCAGGTACAGGGGCGATTATTTACGGCGATCAAGGCACCATCATACATGGCTCACACGGTGCTGGTGGATGCCACATTCTACCAGACACTAAAGCGAAAGA
>JBDOMT010000053.1:0-2278 GCA_039831705.1 Pirellulales bacterium
TATTCGGGAACGTCCGCTCAACGACCAAGCCTAGGCGACTGTAGCTCGCAAACGTCGAGAACCCACTGCGGTTCGCTAAGCCCAGCCAAAACCACAGCCCCCTTAGCCGATAGAATCGCATCAATTTTCGAACCGAAAGATACACACCCAACTTGCGCAAGGTTCGCATCGCAAAAGCGGATCCATCAGCATCGACAAGGTGTTTTCGATGTTCCCATCCGCCTCGGTAGTAGGCCCTCGATCCATACCCCCAGAGTCCGTTTAGGCGCTGGGAAAAATGTCGCACCAACAACACCGTACGCTCGACTTCATCCAGGTCTTCGGCTATCGCCTCGGCAATAAAAAAGGCGGAAAAGAGATGTCCTTGGTTGTGGGTGATGCGCGGGTTCCCATCCGACCCGTAACACGACAAACTGTAGTCGCCCGAGCGCACTTGCTCGCGGAGGAATCGTGTTCCTCGGGCTACGGCTTCGCTGTAGGCTTCCTTCATCATCGCACTATCATCTCCCCCGGACCCTATTGACCAGCATTTTCACCAATAAACGGCCAACAAAAAAAGGATCCCTGAGCAGACTTCGAACAAGCAACCAAAGCACCCTCCCGTTGTTCACAGCGGAAATACTTTGGGTGGACTCCACAACAGGTTCCAACCGCTCACGCGTCACATTCCGGGCCCCAGCTTCGACCATCTTACGGCGAACAACCAGCTGTTGTTCGACCACACGCTTCGTATCGCAGAGGTCTCGAACCCTCTGAGCACTCGCGCAGCCCATCTCTTGCAACTGTAGCGGAGATACCGACAACGCCCGACGGAGGGCATCAGCCAACGCCGTTGGCTCCGATGAGGCCGCAACCCAACCTGACACCCCGTCGTCAACCATCTCCACCATGCCCCCATGGGGCGACACGACCACCGGCAACCCCGACGCCATCGCCTCCAAACACGCATACGGAAAATTCTCCCAACGAGACGGTACCACAGCGATACGCGCCTCGGCAAGAAAGCCGGCCACCTCGGCGTGTGTCTTGTGGCCGTGGAAATGGAATTGACGCCGCACACCCCGCGGAATCAAGCGGCGGAGGAGTTCCACGCCAAGCTCGCGCTCGGTATCCAAGACGATGTCACCAACGAAATCGAAACGAAGCTGCTCGTTTTGCTCAGCCATGGCGACTGCCGCCTCAATCCACTCCAGGACCCCCTTCCTTCGCTCGAGCCTACCGACATAGCAAATCCCGCCACTGCACCACACACGCTCTGCTCTTTCCAGGACCGGCCGAACAGGCATCGGCAGCGGGATGACGGTGATGGTCGTCGGCTCGAGCTGATGGAGCTCTGTCACCTGATTCGCAACGTACCGACTCGGACAAACGAGGCCATCCGCTGCCAACACGCTGTAGGCTTCTAGGTCGTGGGACTTGAATCGTGGTGTCCCCGCCCCTTCACTCACATTGTGTTTGGCAATCAGTTCCGAAGGTGAATGCAAATGAACCAAACAAGGGGGACCAGGTACCTGACCTGTGGCCTGGGCACGTTGCAGTTGAAAGTGGTACAGGGGCGCTTCATACTCCGGCGCCTCGATCAAATCGATAGACTCCTCAAGCAGAACCTCCTGAATCTTTTGATTCACTTCCCAAGAAAAAGCCTCCGGAGGATACGACGATTCGAACAGCTTCCTAGCGACCGGTGAAGACAGTAACCGACTAGGCTTCTGACCCCAGACCACAGTCCAATCGTCGTAGGGCAGGCGATGAATAGCCAACCTTCCGTCCAAGAGAATCTCTTTTACCATTTCGGCCCCCTTCGTCCGCTGCCCCAGGACGTGGACACGCTCGCCACAGGCCGCCAATGCGTGCGCCATGATGTGCGTATACGTGCCGATTCCTCCGCCACGGGCGGGAGGGTACTCACGACATATGATCAAGTGATTCATCGTCTCTTCCCTGTAACTCTTTACCTATATTCACCGAACAGTCCGGCGTTTCTCGAAATGCCACATTAGCTATAGTCAACCGTCCCCTTCAACAGCTTATCTCGATCAAGGTGTCGGGAACAAATAGGCCCACTCCGTGTCACGAAAGTGGACCCGGTTGAGGCCCGCATCAAAACCAAGTTCGTTGCAAATGAAGTCGATTTTTTCCTCCGATCCGGCCGTGCCAACTGGCTCACCCCCAGTTTATGTACCAACCTGAGTGAGAGAGTCGGGGGTAAGGCAGCTTGCCGGCTGGAGTGAGGGCGTAGCCCGAACGGGTGCGTTGGGCATGGTGAAGAGATTGGGGG
>JBDOMT010000476.1:0-9851 GCA_039831705.1 Pirellulales bacterium
GGCTCACGCCCCACGGCTAGATGCAATCGCCACTTCGTGGCGATTGCGGTAAGTAAGCCACAACCAGAAAGTCGGGCTTTAGCCGACTGTCGGCGAACCCTCCGCCTTCAGGCGGTGGTCTTCAGTTTCCAGGACTGACAATCCCCAGCCAGCCAACATGCCCCACATCAGGGCGAGGCCGACGGTGAGAATCAGCGCTAGAGACAGTGGTTTCCAGGTCTGTTGTTTCAAGGTCATCGGAAGGATCCTTTATCAATAATCACGTTGGTGCACAACGTGGAAAATGCTCACAATAAACAGCCCTGTTGCGGCAAGCACTAGCAGTAATCCTGCCCACCATCAGGGAAGTGCAATGGCTAGAAACAGAACCAGTCCACTGGTAACCAGTGGAACCAGACGTGAGCCGAACCAACGGCCAGGGCGAATTCCGGTCAAAAAGGCTCCCAGATAAATGAGTAACATCGAAAGCCACATCCGCCAGGCAGGCACCGTCATCGACCACTCGAACGGCGAAGCATGGTTGCCCGGTGTGGCCGCCCACCAGGCATAGAAAAATATCATCGCGCCGGTAGCTGAGAGTAGCAGCGTTGCACCCACCGCAAGTTTCATTAGAAAAATATGATTGCGCGGCATAGGACGTTGCAGCAAGAAATAATACGTGCCTTGAGACAATTCTCGCGTTGTCTGTTTTTGACCCAAGGCTAGGGCCAATCCTGCCGCCACCCAGGAAACCCAATCTACGGTGGGGCTTGATACGAATGGTATGCCCGTGCGAGTCCCGTATTCCAATTCAAGAACCAATTCGACAGAGATAGCAAAGGATGATGGCCGGTCGATTCCACATAGATGAAAACCAGAGCCAGCACGGCGAGTGCCGCGATGCCGGCCGATTCACGCAGCTCCTTGATTATCAGTGCTCGATGCATGCTGATCCTCCGTAGCAAACAGGGGTAGCGACCGGCGTTGGTCGCGGGTGTATTCGATGAAGGCGTCTTCCAGATTCAAATCGAGAACCTCAATACAGTGGGGCTCCAAGTCTTCGATCGCGGTCCGCTGGGTATCGTCGTAGCCAACAATCACCAGCTCCAACTGCGAGCCAAGCTGGTGGCAACTCACCAAGCCGGGGCAGAGGGGCCTATTTCCATGGGTGTCGACGTCGGCAGGCGTGCCATGAAATTCCAGTACAATTTTGCGTACCTGCGCGCGAAATGTTTCAGTTGGACAGTCGACCCGCAACACCCCATTTACCAAGATGCCGATCCGATCGGCCACCCGTTCGACATTGCCCAAGATGTGCGAACTGAAGAGAATTGTCCGTCCACGGCGGTGGATGATCTGGATCAACGATTCAAGAAAATCACGCCGCACTACCGTGTCGAGTCCGAGTGTCGGGTCGTCGAGAATCAGCAGATCCGGTTCGGGGGCGACGGCCAGAGCAAGCGAGACCTGAGCCCGTTGTCCGTTGGACAAGCGGCGGATTTTTTTCTGAGGTGACAGTTCAAAATGGTCGAGAATCTGCTCGACTGGTGTGGAGTTCCAGGTTGAGTAAAAAGGCCGGGTGAAGCGGACCGCTTCGCCGATGGTCATCCAGCCGTAGAGTGGATGGCCTTCGGCCAGGTAGGCAATGCGGTCACGCATTTCACTGCTGAGCTGGTCGCTCCTTCCGCCCAGCAGCTCCGCATGACCGCTGTCGGCATGGAGCATTCCCAGCAGCATCTTGATGGTGGTCGATTTTCCTGCCCCGTTACGGCCCAGGAAGCCATAGACGCTCCCTTGAGGTACGCGCAAGTTGAGACAGTCGACGACTCGTTTTGAGCCGTAATGTTTGGTTAACTGGTGCGTATGGCATCAGACATGGGGAGTAGTTTCCTGTTGGGAGACGCTAGAGGCTGGTTGGGATTGCTCCCATTCGCTCCGCGACTCTCAAAGTCAAGTTGAATCCTCTTGCGCTATTCGTTCTTCTTTAAATTGATATTGAGCCATCTGTTGTGTAAATGCGGTGGACACTTCCTCGGCGGTGAAACCCAAATGAACCGTTTCGGTCAGGCACAGATCCAAAGCTGCCAGCAACCGCTGTTTTCTCACTTTGGTCGATAAATAGGCCTGTGGTTTTGCGATGAATGCGCCCAACCCGGGGCGTGTGTTAAGCACCCCTTCCCGTTCCAGCTCACTGTAAGCTTTGGCGATCGTATTGGGATTGACGACCAGTTCTCGTGAGAGCTGTCGTACCGAAGGAAGCCGATCGCCCGGTTGTACCCGGCCCCGAGCCACAGCTTTACGGACCTGATCCATCAGCTGCCGATAGATGGGCACTCGGGCGGTGGCGTCGCATTGAAATTGCATAATGACCTCGTATCCGTACTAGCTGTACCGGTACAGATGGTTCATGTCAAGTAGAATTTTTATACAGCGGGCGACAGCATGCGGGCTTCGGTCAAATGAATCAGAGTTCCAACGGACTGTCTGTCAGCAACTGCACGCCATTGGCCGTGACGAGGTAATTTTGCTCCAGGCGAATACCATGACGCAACTGGTCGTGATAGAGGCCCGGTTCGACCGTAAAGAAATCGCCCTCGGCAAAGTGGTCGTCCCAGTGCGGATTGAGATGAGGGCCCTCATGGGGGTTGAGTCCGACCCCGTGGCCCAGGTGGTGATTGAATTCCCAAGGCTGACAGGTATCGAGTCGTTCTTGCACCTGTTGGAACGTGTCTCGGCAACTGATACCAGGACGGACCGTTTGTTCGATCCAAGGAAATACGGCAGCCAGTTGCTCCCATGCTTTTAGTTGGTCGTCGGTTGGATGACCATCGACCGATAAGGTTCGTGCATTGTCACTGTAGTAGCCGCGGAAACCGACTCCCAGGTCGAGGATATAGAGTTCCCCCGCCTGCGCGGCCCGGTCACGAGCCGGACCACCACGGGAGTTGCTCTGAAAATCTTGCCCAAAGTAGGTCAGCGCTTCGCCCAGTTCACGGACCGCAGTGGTTTGCAACTGGCTATACAGATCGAGTTCATTGACCCCGGGACGAACCAGTTCACGTGCCCGGGCGTACATGGCCCGATTGGCTTCCGCTGCACGGGTCAGCATCCGCAACTCATCCGACTCTTTGCGCCGCCTTAGTTGAAATAGAGTTGGCTCGATGTCGGCCAATTGCGGACCCAAAGCTTCGATCAGGGTGGGGCTAAGGCATGACCACTCACCAGCGACACGTGGATGTTTTGAATCGGCTCCTCCAGGCTTGAGTGCCTCCAGCAGTGATTCGGTACAGGCTGCCCGTTGGTCGTTGCGCATGGTCGAATGCCAGGCGGCTTCATAGCCCACCAGCTTGTCGGCAGTTGCTGCAGTCGAAAGCTTCCGCTCGGGCAATACCAGGGTGACGTGGCCGTTGATATCGAGGGCCGCAGCAGTGGTGAGCAGGGGCCCCAGGTAGGCTCCCGTAAGCCACTGCACTGAAGGACCATGGGTCAGGATGACCAGTTCCAAATTTTTTTGGTGCATTTCAGCCAGCAATCGCTGTTGTCGAATTCGACAAGATGGTTTGTCCACCTCAAATTGATCCATGATTGGCTCCCGGTTTGTTTTCAATTTCCCATTGCCAGTGTGCCCAACAGACCACTAGCAATTCCCGTTTGGAGATAATTGTCTCAGAGTGAGACGAGCAGGTCGTTGAATTGCTCGTGATGCTAGCCCCACAAAGTTGCTGATGCCATGTCCTAAGTAAATGATACTAAAAGGTTTGTGTTGAAATGTTTATTTTCATTTCTCGCCTGGAAACGATGTGGCATGTGCCTTGCTTTACTTCTAGCAGTCGCATTACGCGATGGCAACTCCCAGGCAGACTGGTTAGGTCAAGCGAGGGAGTCACGCCGAGCAGCTATCAGCAACGAGCTAACCGCTTTAGTCCGATAGCGGTTGGTCTCGTTGGATAGCTTTCACCAGAAAAATAGGAGGTAGAAAGGATGCTTGTACTCAGTAGAAAAATTGGCGAGAGGATCCATATCGGTGAGGACATTACGGTTGAGGTCCGTCGGGTCGCTGGGAATCGAGTTACGTTATCGTTCGATGCACCTAAGCATATCCGTATCTTGCGCGGCGAGCTGAAGGCGGCTACGGAAGCCTTTCAGGAGTCGGATGCCCCAGAAACCGCAGCGATCGAGTTGTCGCACGAATATGCAGTGACTCATCACCGGATCAGTCCGATTGATAGTTTTGGTTATTCCATTTAGTGCAGACTTTGGGCGCTGCTTGCCAATGCTTCAGTGGCCTGCTGGAGGGTCGCTGGAGAGGCCAACAGGATTGGGTGGTGTAACAGTACTGTTGAGTGGCTGAGCCGTTCGCTATTTTCTAGTATGCCCACATGACGACAGCGCCCATCCGTTGGTTCTCGACCGGTTTGCTGGTCTTGACGGACTCGACGGGTGAAACCACGAAAGCCGGCCCCAATTGGCAAGCCGATAGCATTTAGGGCTCCGATCAATTGGGCTCGAAGGGTCGGATCTTCTTCCGCCGGCAGGTAGGACCAAGCCAGTTTGTAATAGGCCGGCTGGGAGTCAGCCGAATGGGTGATCGCACGGAGCTCCGTTGTCCAAGGGCCCGTTGTCCAAGAGCCCGTTGTCCAAGAAGCAGTGGCCACCTGGAATTGGGCTGCTGCTTTGGCTCGTCTGCGATTAAGACCAGGGAGTTTGGCCAACTGCGGGCGCAGGACAGCCCCCTGAAGTTCACTGAGTGGGAAGGCGTCGTTGCCGCGCTGGGCAAATATCTTGGCCCGTTGATGGATGGTCCGGTTGTTGGTAATCAGAGCACCGCCGCGTCCCGCAGTGAGTAGTTTACTGCCGCCGAAACTGAGTACTCCCACATCGCCCCACATGCCGACAGGCCGATTTTCAAGTTGGCCGCCCGGTTGCTGACAAGCATCTTCTACCACTTGCCAGCCCCGTTTGTGGGCCAGTTGCATGATCCGTGGCATGTCAGCCAGGCCTCCATGCAAATGCGAAACAATCACCGCTCGGACGCGTTTGCCTGTGACTTGAGCCAGGCAGTCTGCATTCAGGCACCAACTGTGGGGATCCACGTCGATCAACACAGGACGTGCCCCGATGGCTTCAATAGCACGAAAATTCCCAGGAAAATCGTAACCAGCCAGAACCACTTCGTCACCCGGTGAGACACCACAGCCGCGTAATGCCAGCTCGACTGCCACAGTGCCGGATGAGCAGAGCATCAACTCGTCGCAGCCAAAGAACGCACGCAGGTCATCTCTCAAGCCTGCACAGTGGGGCCCGTCGTAGCGCCCCCAGCTACCATCCTGGTAAGCGGCCTCCAATGCGGCCCGCACCTCTTCGTCCGGAAGAGGCCAAGGGAAGTCAGTCGTGTTAAGGAGTTTTGGCATGGTAGATGACTACAGCCAGAGCTCGAAGCTTTGGTTGTACTGGGGGGTTTGGGGGGGTGCCCCCCAATGAACTGCCATATGAATTTCCATTTCTCTTCCACCTCGAATTGAATGATCCAGCCAACTGGAGAAGTAAAAGTTGTGAACATCGACTAAGTGGCTATCATCCTGGGTTGCATTGGGGGGTATCCCCCCAAACCCCCCCGGTATTTATTCGCAATTTGTACTGACAGTGCCCTCCTAATCTGTCTGAGCTATTCCCAAGTCCGTCAGGTTTTTCTTCGAATTGGATTTCCAACTCTAGACTCTCAACTCTCATCTCTCAACCCTAGACTCTAGACGCTCAACTCTCAACTCTCCATACTCCATTCAATGCAACGTACTCGTTTTCTTATGATCGGTGGTTTTCTTGGAGCTGGCAAGACGACCGCTCTGGCTCGGTTGGCGCATTCCTACACGGAAGCCGGATTGCGTGTTGGCTTGGTGACCAATGATCAGGCACACGGTTTGGTCGATACGTTTGCTCTGAAGGCTCAAGGATTTCAGGTGGGTGAGGTCGCCGGGGCTTGTTTTTGTTGCCAATTTAATGAATTGGTTGATGCGCTCGGTAGTCTTTCCGTGGACCAGCAGCCAGATGTCGTACTGACGGAGCCGGTGGGCAGTTGTACCGATCTGCTAGCCACGGTGATAGAACCACTTCGGCACCTGCATGGTGATCGTTATGAACTGGGACCGTTGACCGTTTTATGCAAGCCAGAGCATGGCCAGCGAATTCTGGGGAAGAGTATGCTGGCGGCTGATCAGGGTCAGACAGAACGGGGCCAGACAGAACGGGGCCGGACAGAGCAGGGTCGGAGGGGCGGGTTTTCACCACAAGCTGCTTATATTTTCACCAAACAATTGGAAGAAGCACAGTTGATTTGCTTGAACAAAGTGGACAAGCTCTCAGAATCTGAGCGTGATGAGCTACTGGGGCAATTGCGGTACCAATTTCCGGGGAAGCGATTGTTGGCGTTGAGCAGTCTTACCGGTGAAGGATATGAACAGTTAGTGCATGCACTGGCTGAAACTCCCTCACCCAGCCAGATTGCACTGACCATCGATTATGATACCTATGCCCAAGGTGAAGCCGAATTAGGATGGCTCAATGCCACTGTGGAACTCACCGCTTGCGACTCTAAGACTCCTCCGACATCATGGGATCTCGATGCGTGCTTGCAGCAACTGGCCAACGGTTTGCGCGACAGCCTGTTGCAAAGTCGTCTGGAGCCAGGCCATGTCAAATTGCTGGTATCTTCGGGCAGTCACGTGGCCATGGCGCATTGGGTTGCCTCCCATGAGCCGGTTGAATTTTCTCTTCGGTCGGAGGCTCATGTTACCGATGCCCAATTGCTTATCAATGCACGCGTGGCTGGTGACCCGGATGTGTTGACCCAAATCGTTCAGCAACTCTTGGCCAGTTGGGCTCGTTCGTGCCAGCTTGTCTGTACGATCTCACATCTGGAACATCTACGTCCCGGTCGCCCTGTGCCTGTGCATCGTTGGGGTGGGGAGGGGACAGTAAGCGGGTAAGGGGGTGTCTACGGCCATCCCCTTACCCGCTTATGTCCTTGTCCAACACTCCTTTTTTCGGATGTTTTCATCAAAATACGAGCACGACGCGCAAGCGGGTGGGGTCCTGTGCGTGACCCACTTGCTGTCGCTGCGTGCTTGTATTTCAATTTCAATTCTCTTCACACATTTCTGCCGTTTGGTTACGGGTGCTAGCATGACGACGAATTGCTACCTGCGAGCTTGACGTGGATGGTAGATTTTTTCTATTCTCCCCGGCCTTATCCGAACAGTTATGAAACATTCGGGCTAACTGCCAATTGCTCTTCATTCTTGCGACCCTTATCCGTCCATGAGAAATCTAACTCGCTTCTCAACAAGTCGGTACGTTTTGTTGTTGGTATTGCTACTGGCGCACTTCGTAGGTGGCTGCGCGTCGACCAATCGGTGGGTATCGTTGCGTCAAACACCACGTAATCCGTTGGCCGACACACTGGGTTTGCTTTCGCTCCACGGCCCTAAACCGACCGAGCGGACCATTCAAATTCTGCGTCGCTACGATTTGGAGGATAATCTGCATGGAGACCGCATCTTGTTGATCTCCAAGTTGGATCAAATTGATCAATCAGAACCTAATCGTGAACATGTCTATGCGTTGGCCGAATTGGCTTATACGGGTGCGCAGCGTGCGGATCAAGCGAAAGACCGGGAGCAGGCACTGGAACTTTATAGTACGGCAGTCGTGCATACGTACCGTTACCTGTTCGATGGGAATTATAAGGTTGCAAGCAATCCGTACGATCCTCAATTTCGCCGAGCGTGTGATTTGTACAATGCCGCCTTGGAAGGGACTCTGCGTATTATTCTAGCACGTGGGGGCATCAAGCCGGGGACTTCACACATCGTCCAAACAGCCAGCCACGAATGCCTGCTCGATATTGAATTGCATAGCAGTGGTTGGCATGAAGAGGACTTTGATCGATACGAATTTGTTTCCAATTATCAAATAAACGGATTGCGCAACCACTACCGCAACTATGGGCTCGGTGTGCCGTTGATTGCCATTCGAAAACAGCATGAAGGTGCAGATCTACGTGAACAGTACTATCCGGCTGAACTGTCGTTTCCGATTACCGCCTTTCTTCGCTTGAAGCCGGAACAAGTGCATCGTGTCGAGCGGTTGAGTGATCAGGCATCGGCATCCAGCGGCGCTCCTCGGCAGCCAACCAGAAAACGCCTAAGCGCGGTGCTCGAAATGCACGACCCGCTTGAGCATTCTTCCATCGACGTAGCCGGTTTGAAAGTTTCTCTGGAAACCGATCTAAGCACTCCCCTGGCATTCTTTCTGAGCCAACCAGCATTGGACGACTCTAAAGTATCCACCTTAGGTCTGCTCGAACCTGAAAAAGTATTGACGGGCCTCTACATGCTGGAACCGTTTCGCGAAGATAAAATACCGGTCGTGATGGTCCATGGTCTCTGGTCGAGCCCTGCGACCTGGATGGAAATGTTTAATGACCTGCGCAGCGATCCACTGGTGCGGAACAATTTTCAGTTCTGGTTTTATCTCTACCCCTCAGGCGAGCCATTTTTTTTGAGTGCGGCCCAAATGCGTGCAGATTTGGCAACCATGCGTATGCAACTGGATCCAAGCAGTCAGTTTGCAGCCTTGGATCAAACCGTTCTGGTAGGCCACAGCATGGGGGGACTGGTATCAAAACTGCAAACGGTCGACAGTGATAATCGTTTTTGGGACACGCTCAGTGAGCATCCGTTTACGGAACTCAAGAGTGAGCCGGAAATCAAGCAAGTCTTGGCCCAGACTTTCTTTTTTGACCCCAATCCTTCGATCCAGCGAGTCATTACCATCGGTACGCCCCATCGGGGTAGCGATTTTTCCAATGGCTTCACACGCTGGTTGGGGCACAAACTGATTCGCATACCTCATATGATCATGTATGGTCGCAATGAACTCATCACCCGTAATCCAGATTATTTCCGCAAGGGAGCGCCCCTTCATGTCAATACGAGCATCGATTCGCTATCGCCCAAATCGCCACTGTTGCCCGTATTGTTAGATGCCCCCAAGGGCCCCTGGGTGCAGATTCACAACATTGTGGGACAGCGGCCGCGCAAGGGGCTCACCGGCTTGTTGGTGTCGACCGATGGCGATGGGGTAGTTTCTTTGGAGAGCGCTAAGTTGGAAAATGCGGTCTCACAAGTAATCGTGCCAGCCGATCATACCAGTGTCCATCGCCACCCTCAGGCGATTCTAGAGGTTCGACGTATTTTGCTGCAGCACCTGGATGAGTTACGCCATTTCCCCTATCCCAATAATCCCGGGGATGAAGGTGTCCGACATGCAGCCATGCCTGCAGTGGCCCGTGAGACTCAATCAGCACATAGGTCCCAACCCGTTGCACTTCCTCTGCCGGCGATGACACGGAAGTAGTTTCTCCCAGATGCTACGATTTGCCATGATCGCCGATCGCAAGAAAGGTCGCAGCCGGGTTGAATCACCCGAACTTGGTCGTGGTTTACCCGCCCGATGGGGCAGTGCTTGCTTCAGGTGGCACCGACAAGATTGTCCGATTGTGGTGTCTGGAGAAGCAGCAGATTTTGCATGAGTTTGAAGGGCATACGGATTGGATACGTGGCCTGACATTCGCCCCCGATGGGATGACGCTTGCATCGGCAAGTGACGACAACCATGTGATCCTGTGGAGTCTTGGGACGCCGTAGCAGAAACGGGTGAAATATGCGGGCTAACTGTGTAGCTCAGGTGACTGATACGGAATCTGCTGTTACACTAGGCCCCGATCAAGCGAATAAAGAGCGTAAGTTCTACTTGTTTTTGGAATCGAGCTTAATGCGCACCGAAATCGTATGGCATCGCGTATCGCCTCTTTG
>JBDOMT010000117.1:0-38485 GCA_039831705.1 Pirellulales bacterium
ACCGATCACGAGCATCTCATGACAAAAATCGGTCGCTACAATTTGGGGATTGGCCACAACCTCCTGAACTTGCTGGCAAGCCGTAGCCGTTGGAGAAACCCCTTTTTGCGATTGATCCCCCTTTTGAGGACTTGCCCCCTTTTGAGGACTTGACTGTACTCGCTGGAAAGCCAACGCCAAATCTCCCGTCCCGGTACACACATCGAGAATCCGATCTTGGGGTTTCGGGCTCATCAACCTTACCGTCCGCCAACGCCAATAGCGATCGACATTCAATGACAACAAGTGATTGAGAAAATCATATCGGCCGGCGATTTCGGCGAACATCCGCCGTATTCGTTCCGGAGACTTGTCGATGGCCGTCTCTTCAGGACTGGCCAAATCACCAACAGGCGGACTGCCACTTGCTGTTTTAGCAGACGGTGAATTGGCGACGTGGCTCATGAACGTGGGCTGGCTTGAATGGGACGGGGGTGGGAACATTTAGTATCGCAATACTGTACCAGTATCACAATACTGTACCAGTCTCGCTACCTCTAACAGCCACTTAGCCCAAGAGATAGTGCAACGCTATTCATTCAGTCACAATTGAAAACCACAAATTGGTGGCAACATTTAGCCGAGCGCATGAGCCTTGATAGTACTTTACCATTCTCTTACTGGGTTAGGGGGTATAGGTTTACCCACATCTATCGTGTAGATTCGCGGAAGAATCGGGCGGGGCAGGAAATACCCGGGGGGGGTTTGGGGGGACACCCCCCCCCAATGAATCTCAGGACAGGTAGCCACTTGATCGATACACATCTAATTTGCTTAGTCAGAAGGAAGAATAATTTATTTCGAGGCGGAAACTAATGGAAAATCTTTTGACGCTTCATTGGGGGGCACCCCCCCAAACCCCCCAGTATTGATTTGCAATCTGCTACTTCTAAACCCTCATGCATCAACTCCACACCCACCCGTTGCCTGCCACTGTCGATCCGGCCGAATTAGCCGGTAGTACGGTGATTGTTGTCGACCTGTTGCGCGCCTCGACCACCATCTGCCATGCGCTGCATGCTGGAGCCGCCTGTATCATTCCTTTTTTGGAGGTGGTAGACACTACTGATGCCGCAAAATCGTATGATCGGTGCCAACTCGTGTTTGGTGGCGAACGTAACGGCCTAATCATTCCACAGTTCGACCTGGGCAACTCGCCTGCGGAGTACACCGCCGACAAAGTAGATGGCCGCATCGTACTGTTCACGACTACCAATGGCACCCGAGCTCTGCATCATGCCAGCCAGGCTAAGAAGGTGCTCATCGGTGCGGCGGTCAATGCTCAAGCAGTCGCAACGACAACATCTGCCGCACCAGGGCGAATCGATATTCTCTGTGCTGGCACCAATGGCCAGGTCACCGAAGAAGACCTGCTGGCCGCCGGAGCGATTGCCCACCGCATCTACCAAATCAGACCCAAGTACGAGTGGAAGTCCGATACGGCAACGACTTCTGCACATCATGTCTGGGAGGAACTCGTCAAGGCAGCCCGCATACAAGGCTGCAACGAAAGCGACCAACTGGCCCACCGACTGATCGCCACTCAAGGTGGCCGCAACTTGATCGACATCGGCAAAGCAGATGATTTACCCCGCTGCGCCCAGCTCGACACGCTTGCGGTGGTGCCTGCCTGGGACCGCCAAACAGGCCAGATTCGGCTCCGCTAGCCTGCCCGTAGGCTGCCGGTGGTGCCGACTGCCAGAGCAAGCTAGACTTAGATTCTTGCAAAATTACCTCGAACCCACAGATTGCTGTTATGGAAATGGAAAAACTGGTCTCGCTCTGTAAACGGCGAGGATTTTTGTTTCAGTCGAGTGAAATCTACGGTGGACTCAATGGATTTTGGGACTATGGACCACTGGGTGTCGAGCTCAAACGCAACGTCAAGGAGACCTGGTGGCGCGATATGGTCACCACCCATGACGAACTGGCTGCACCTGCCGGGGCTCCCAGCTCCTTTGAGATGGCTGGACTTGATTCCACCATCATCATGCATCCACAAATCTGGAAATGTTCGGGCCACTTCGATTTATTCTGTGACATGATGGTTGACTGCCGCGAAACCAAAAAACGTTACCGCTACGACCAGGTGATGGGACGCTGGGCTGCTGTCGGAGAGAAGCGACTGTTTGTCACTACCGTGGCGGAAGACGAGTTAACCGAAATCAAGCGTCGCGCCCTCAAACACTTCCGCCTGCGGAACAAGGATGCCGATCGGCTTGACTGGCAGAGTGAGCTGACATCGTTGGATCAAATCGACGATCTGAGCCAGGTACTCGCCCCCGAAGCCAAAGATGTCGGTACTTTGACCGACCCGCGCGAGTTCAACCTGATGTTCAAGACGGTCCTCGGCGCCATGGGGACTGAAGAAGATACTGCCTTCCTTCGCCCAGAAACGGCTCAAGGTATTTTTGTCAATTACAAGAACGTGCTCGACAGCACTCGGGTGAAAGTCCCGTTCGGCATCGCCCAGATTGGCAAAAGTTTTCGTAATGAAATCACACCCCGCAACTTCACCTTTCGAACGCGGGAATTCGAGCAAATGGAAGTGGAATTTTTCTGTCATCCCGACACCTCACGCCAATGGTACGAATATTGGCGTGATCGGCGGATGAAATGGTATACCAATCTGGGGCTATCCGAAAAACGGCTGCAGCTCCGCGATCATGCTGCCGACGAATTGAGCCACTATTCGACCGGTACTGCGGATATCGAATATGCATTCCCGTTCCTGCCCGATGGTGAGTATGGCGAATTGGAAGGGATTGCCCACCGGGGCGATTTTGATTTACGCAGCCACATGGAGGGCAAGCTCGACCCCAGTACGTCTCCCCTCACCGTCGAACTGGGAGAAAATGGCAAACCTAAATATCGGGGCAGTGGCAAGGATCTCACCTATCGTGATGAGCAGACCGGCGAGCGTTACCTGCCGCATGTCATCGAACCCTCATCCGGAGCCGATCGGGCCACACTTGCCTTCTTATGCGAAGCCTACACCGAAGACTCTGCACCCGATGACAAAGGAAAAATGCAAACCCGCATCGTGATGAAATTCCATCCGCGACTCGCACCCATCAAAGCGGCCATCTTCCCATTGGTAAAAAAGGATGGCATGCCCGAAGTGGCTCAGAAAATTTACCGGGCGATGAAAGGACGATTTGCCGCCTTTTACGACGAGAAGGGTGCCGTAGGCCGCCGATACCGACGACAGGATGAAGCCGGCACTCCCTATTGTGTGACCGTCGATGGACAGACACTTACCGACCAAACCGTAACCCTGCGCGACCGTGACACACTTAAGCAATGGCGAGTGAAAATCGATGACGTCGTTGAGGAAATTGCCAAACGAGTGGAGTGAAACCAGAAGTCCCATCTAAAGAACACAGGCCAACAACCCTACTCGCTCCTGACTCCTCACCCCTCGTCTCACTTCATCCGTTTCGCCAGTTGATCGAGTCCTCCGCGCAAGTTGGCCATCAATATTGGGGAGCTGATGCCTTGGGCGAAATGATCATAGTAAGTGGAACTGGTGGATGTTCGCATGCCTCGCTGCGCATCCGATTGATACTGATACTGCAGTTCGGCCAACTGCCTATCGACTCCTTGCAACTGATGATTGACTCGTCGACCATTGCGCCATAGTCGTATCGCCATCCCAGTTAATCCGGCAATGAGCATCCCTTCACCAGCGAGAGTGAAAGTCATACCCCCTTGCCAAATAGAATCTCCCGGCATGCTTGCCCCTTGCCCGACCCCGGTCACTGTGGCATGAACCAGCAGACTGATACCACAGGTTAGGCTAAAGATACCGCCAAACAACAACATACTAAGTCCCCAGGAAGAGGTCCTACGTGACGGTTGGCTATGAGCCTGATAACCAACCGCTGCAACCTGTGCATCGGACCGCTCCGTAACGGGTGTCTCCATCCGTTTTTTATGTGTTTTAATTGCCGTGGGCGAAACCGAGTGAGCCCAATCGATACGCAGGCTGGGCTGGCTATTTGACGACATGGAATCCCTTCCAGTCATATCACTCCCACCACTCCCAGATAATTCTGATTTGGCCACACCTTGTTGCAACTGCTTCTGCCGATGTATGGGACCCAGTTTTTGCGCAATACGACTTAACTGCCGTTGCTCTTGGGCCAGCATCTCCAGCGGAAGTTGGTCATAGGGAGGCTCGTTGGCTGGGGACTGCTGGTAAGAATCGAGTGCGATACCCACATCGGAAATTTCACCACCGACCATTGGACTGGCCGTAACGGTAACCACAGGCAGATCCTCTTCGCACCGAGGACAAACCAAAGGACTATTGGTCCCGCGAGCCAACGCAGGAACATCTTGCTGACAATTCCGGCACCACATGAGGTTAAAAACCTTAGGGTCAATGAAATAATTTCCCTTCGATCCCGCAGGCGGAGCAGCCTGCAGCGAACCGCACACTGTCTATCATCGACTGCATGAATGTCAAACTGTAGCGATTCCGTGGACTTTAATGCCGAGAATGCTAGCGACTCGCGTCTCCCTCATACCATTTCCCTCGCAGCCAATCGACGATGAGCTGTAACGACTTTTCATCGAGTTGGTTCATGCGCGAATCTGCATGTGCAGCGAACTGGGGCATACGGTCGTTTTCTTCGCCATAGAAGCGGTCTGCTGATGGATTACGCAAAAACTCTAGCAACCACTCTCGTGACATGTACCCAGTAAGGTCTGGAGCTCCCCCATCGTAGTCGACATCGTGAAATTTATGGCAATCGGTACAGCCCATTTCCTCGGTTATCATGTTCAAGCCTTCAGCAATCAGATGGGCATCCTCTCGATCGAGAACACTTTGCCGGGGTAAATGGCTCTCTGCAGATAAGGCGGCAACGACTCGGGGAATCTTCTTTGCCAGTTCGGCCCGTTCTTCCTCAGGGACGTCACCGATATTCTCTCGAACCCAGGCCACCATGCCATCCTCGTCCAGGAAGGGCGACTGCGGATAGCCAAAGTAGTGTGGCCCCGCGACCTGCTCAGGGTCGAGCAACCCGGCAACCCAAGCCCGACTGCCTACTCCAAACAAGTTCGACCCAGTTGGCGCACGATTGACAATATTGGTCTGTGCATCGGGGTCTTCCAGATCTTGATAATTGTGGCAACTGGCACAGTGCCGACGAAATAATTTAGGACCTTGCAGTAGTGGATCATCATAAACCAGAGTCAACGCTCCGGTAGCAGGAATTCGTCCAGGCGATCCGGCCAATTCGATCACTCGTAGGGCATCAACCTCAGCTTGGTGCTGAGCCTGGATGAATTGCTCCGACGCCTCCATCCGCTGAAGAAATTTTTCTCGCGCAGGCTCCGTTTCCGGCGCTTCGTCGCGTGTGTGCCAAGTGGCAAAATAATCATCGTGCAAGGCCTGGGCCGTCAAGAGACCAGCTCCACCCAAAAGCACGAAGAGCATCAAAACATTGAGCAGATGGCCAACTCGTGTACGCCCAATCCATGGCATCAACAGCAGCATTCCGAGCAACATCGTGGGGATCACAATGGCTCCCCAAACTTCTGATTCTCCCGGAAACCACTTAAGAAACTGAAACAAGAACAAAAAATAGGTTTCCGGTCGCGCGGCCGCATACGGGCTGGCCGGGTCGGCGGGAGCCGAAAGTTCGGCGCCACCCGAAGCAACCGTAAGAGCCAGTACGGCAGCTAATACCATCAGCGCAGCTACACTATCTTTGAGTACCTGATCAGGCCAAAACATTGCATCGGCCCTTCGCTTGGTATCGCGCACATGCAATCCGTGCCGCCGGAACAGAGCCATGTGGGGTACCAACAGGAGTATCAACAATCCGGGCAACAGGCCCGCATGCAGGGCAAAGAACCGCTGCAATGTGGCGTGGCCATAATCAGCTCCACCGACCGCCAATTTTTTCATTGCCGTGCCAACCATGGGCGCCTGGCTGGAAAGTTCCGTTCCCACTTTGGTGGCCCAATATCCCTTCTGGTCCCACGGCAGTAAGTAACCGGTCAGTGCCAAACCCAACACCACTAACATCAACAAAATGCCCAATACAAAATTCAGTTCGCGCGGCGCACGATAGGCCCCATCGACGACCACTTGCACCAAGTGGACAATCATCAGAATCACCATAGCCTGAGCGGTATAATGGTGTATTCCCCGCAGCAACCAACCTCCGGTCAATTCATGCTGAATATAGTAGACACTTTCCCAAGCGGTTTGAGTGCTGGGACTGTAGTTCATCCAAAGAAAAAAGCCCGTGACCACCTGTGTGAAGAATGTCAATACGAGCGTGCTGCCCCAAACATAACGCCACCGGGCACCGCCTGGAATCGGTTCATACAGAGCTTCACGGACGAGTTGTCCTAATCCCGTCCGATCGTCAAACCAATGGGCCAAATTACGAACGAGTGAAATCATACGGATCGAATCTGCTGTTTGTGACCGGTTTGAAACTCGATGTACTCCACCCATATTTCGACATCCTCCTCAACACCAACGCCTACGGAGTTGACCCTGACAGGGTTGTTGTTGCTGGGGTGCTCGGAAGTCGGATCGACATGATCCTTTTCGAGAGAAGGTGTCTCCGTGGAAGCGATTCCCTGGGGAAGCATACTGCCGATTGGTTTGAGCTCTACCGGTAAACGGTCCATATCACGGGGCGAAACTTCTGCATCACCATGCACACGAGTTCCATCGAGGTGAAAGGCGCTGGTGTGACAGGGACATTGAAACACTTCCGAACCCGGTGTGTGACCTATGAAACAACCTGCGTGTGGACACTTGGCGGCAAAGGCAACCGGCGGTTGGCCCCGTTCCTGTTGGCCCGGTTCCCGCAGCAGATAGACCGCACCAATCCGCTGTTGAGAGTAGCGATTCCAAGCGTCGTTTCGATCCGCACGAACTGGAAAATATCGTGGCACTCCATCTGCAGGCACCTGGCTAAGCAGAGCGACCCGTATTTTCGGACTCTTGGCTTTGCGCCACAATGGGTTAAGGAACACGACCAGACCGCTCACAAGCGGCACCAACAGGGCAATCCCCCCGGTTACCATCGCAACCATTTTGGCCACAAACGAACGCCGATTACCCGCAACGGGAATGGATTCAGAATGATTAGTTTCCGTCATTGCCGCCCGGAGGTTGGAGATCAGAGGGTCTTGTCGTACATTTGCTTTGAATAATTTTTGCTTTGACAGAATCAACAGGATAGACAAGATTTTTTGGCTCGATCCTGTTCATCGATTGAAAACCCTTTTGCCTACCAAACAGTTCGGTGGCCTACAATGTATTTGAGTTTATTGAATTTAAAAATACTTTATTGAAATCCTTATCCTGTTGATCCTGTCAAAAAACAATTCTGAATGGGATTAATCGACAAGACCACTCTCGACACCCGCCTCACGATCATCCCATGGCCTGGCTCAGTGTGTCAAGTACTGCGGTGCGGGCATCGGCTAGTGAGCCTTCGTAGGTAATACCTGAAGCTGCCCGATGCCCTCCACCTCCAAATTGTTTGGCTATCTGACAGACATCAAATTCACCCCGGCTTCGTAGACTAATTTTTGTACTGCTCGAATCCAGCTCCACAAACATGGCCGCCACCTCACTGCCGGCAATGGTCAACAACAAATTGATCACATCTTCGGTGTCGGCTCGTTCCGCCCCACTCTCCTGAAAATCATCCAGGGTCACTTGCGTCCACAGCAGTCGGCCCTCCACTTCCGCACGCACTTTTTGCAAAATTCGGCCGCGCAATAACAACCGGCCAATTCGATGTTGCTCGTAAAGCGACGAAAAAATACCGACCGGACTTGCACCCGCAGCCACCAGTTGGCCTAAGGCAATGAACGTTTTTTCCGTGACTGAAGAAAAACGAAACCAGCCCGTGTCTGTGGCGATTGCCGCAAACAGAGGAGTCGCCATTTCCGGGGTAACTTTCACCCCAAGAGCCATCGCCAATTCCAAAATCAAGCGTCCAGTCGCTTCGGCGGTGGCATCTTTGCAAACCAAAGCCTGCATGTCATCTTCACTCACATGATGGTCAATCACGATTTTCTGCCCATCAAATTGTCGCACCACATCCGCCATTGGACCCAATTGGGCCCATGCACTCGTATCGACAATCACCAAAACGTCCAAATCCAATAGCGACTTGGAACCTGAAACATCCCGGTGCAACATTTCGATGCGCTGTTGCGAATCTATGAAACTGATATGCCGGGGCACCTCATCACCATTGACAATGCGCACCCTCTTACCCAATGATTCCAAGACTCGCGCCAAACCCAACTCACTCCCCAATGCATCACAATCGGCCCGGCAATGGCTGGTAATTAGGTAGGAATCGTGTGCGGAAATCACTTCCAACAAAGGTTGCCAATCGATCGACATGATATATTTAGTGGTTCGTTCCCACAACCTTTCGTGTTCGCATGACATCTTGATGCAACTGCTCGATCAGTGCTGCTTGTGAATCGAATTTTTCAATCCCGCGCAACCTCAAGTGAAACTCTACCTCTAAATGCTGACCGTACAGATTTTGATCGCAATCGATCAAATGTATTTCTACCTTCGGCATTCGATCCGCAAAGGTCGGATTGGGGCCTAAGCTTATCGCAGCCAAATATCTTTCTCGCCGATGGGGACCACATTTTATTGTGTCCAAACTTGAATGCCCTGACTCCTCTTCGCTGGACGCCGCTCCAACACACCATGCAAGTCCTGCATAGACGCCCGTTTTAGGTAATAATGTATCGACTGCTTCCAAATTCGCAGTGGGAAAACCCAACTTGGCTCCACGACCCGCGCCATGAGTGACCATCCCGCGAATCCGGTAGGGGGATGAAAGCATCTGCGCTGCCTGATCGACTTCTCCCGAGACGATCGCAGCACGAATTCTTGAGCTGGATACCCACTGTCCGGCCCAAGCATACGGTTCCACCACATCCAAGGTCAACTCGTTCTGTGCCGTCAATTGTCGCAACAACTCGATATCCCCTTCACGACGGTGACCAAAATAAAAATTTGGACCTTCGACCATGGCCCGCGCCCCCAATGCATCACAGACAACTTGTTGAAAAAACTGTCTTGCAGACAGTTCAAGCAATTGCTGGTCGGTGGGATACGCAACAATTCGATCGACCCCCTGCTGTGCTAACAACTCGGCTTTCCGCGTGGTCCACGTCAATGGAAGTGGACACTGGTCGGGCCTCAGAATGCGTACCGGATGAGGATCAAACGTGAAAATTACCGCCGGTCCACCCACAGCGCGAGCCCGTTCCTGCAACTGCTTGACAATCCGCACATGCCCACGATGGACTCCATCAAAATTGCCAATAGCCACCGCACCACCTCGCGCGGAGGCCGGCAACTGGTTAAGATTTCGAATGATCGGCACGGCACGGCGGGTTAGGGTGTCGGGTGTCGGGTGTCGGGTGTCGGGTGTCGGGTGTCGGGTGTCGGGTGTCGGGTGTCGGGTGTCGGGTGTTAAGTCCTTTTGAATGTGATATGGAAGAGTTAAACTATGAATGAGGTTGATACACTCAACACTCAACACATACTACCATAGGGACAAGCTGAACGGAACGCGTGATGCCACAGCAACAAACTTACCTCACTCCCGATTTGGTGCCCCGATTGGCAGCCATTGACATCGGCAGCAATAGCATCCGTCTGGTAGTGGCGGTAGTACAGAAATGGTACTCGCTTCAGGAGAAATGATCGAGGCGATTTACACGACACCTTTGGGGGCCGTATGCACCAAGTCGACGTGTCATCCTGGTCTGCCGGTTCACAGCCTAAAAATTCGGCTGACCAAACGGCGGATGAAATAAGCGGGCTAAGTCAAAATCATGGTATTTGAATTAGCCACGGATTGAACACGGATGAAACACGGATTTTTAACCTATCGATCGGGCCAATCACAGTGATCTGTTCCAAAAGTCGGTTCAAGTGGCAAAATATCCTTTATCTGTGTTCAATCCGTGTTTCATCCGTGGCTCCTTTTCTCTGTACTTAGCGCAGTAGTACTAAGGTGCACCAATTCAATCAGATCACAACTAGCGTCTCACAACTCCTTAAACGCTTGCGGCAGGTATTGTATCAGATCACTGGCGATCATCGATACCTGGCCCAAAGCCTCAGCCGCCAAATCACCCGCGCGGCCGTGCAGATAGACTCCCAGGCGAGTCGCCTCCCAAGGACTCAAGCCTTGTCCAATCAGTGCGGCAAGTATCCCAGTGAGACAGTCGCCCGTACCACCAGTCGCCATTCCCGGGTTACCCGTAGAATTGATCGCATACTGCAGTCCGTCGCAAATCACTGTTTGGTAACCTTTCAGAACCACAACGGCCTGATCGGAACTGGTACGGGGCCGCCTACAGACCTGAGAGCACAGACGTGCAGCTTGTTCTACCCGCCCGTTGATATTTTTGGCGACCTGTTCGCCCATGAGACGTGCAAACTCACCCGGATGGGGAGTCAACACACGCGATCCGGATGGTGATTTCAGAAGTGCAGGTTGCTCAGCCAATCCATTCAAACCATCGGCATCGACCACCAGTGTTTGTTGGATTTGATGATAGAGCGAATGAATCAATCGCACGGTTCTGGCTGCGCGTCCCATGCCGGGCCCCAGTGCAACCACCGTAGCCTGGCTCGCTGCCGATCGTATCGCATCAGCATTTTCGCTACCCAGTGAATCTTCGTCAGCTTCATCTGCGGCACCATCCCCACCAATGGCTCCAGCTCCCACTCCAAGAGTCATTATTGACGGTTCGTAACTCGCCACGGTCGCCTGGATCGATTGGGGAACCATCAGGGTCACCAACCCTGCTCCGCTTCGCAAGGCGGCCATGCCAGCTAGTCCTACTGCGCCTGCCATGCCACGGGAACCACCCACCATGAACACGCGGCCATAATCTCCCTTGTGACTCTCCGCTGCACGAACAGGCAACTGGGGCAAAGGTTGGTCTGTTTTGTCTTCCATCATTTTACGTCACTTACGTTGTGCACTATCCACATCGGCCGCACAACACCGGGTGGCCACAAGTCCCGCCAAGTAACCCGCTTTAAACCCCGCATCGATATTTACAACTGCCACATTCGACGCACAGCTATTGAGCATGGAAAGCAGCGCCGCGATTCCTCCCAAGCTGGCTCCATAACCTACACTAGTCGGCACGGCAAATACGGGGCAAGCCACGTAGCCACCCACAATACTCGGCAAGGCCCCTTCCATACCAGCCACCACCACAATTGCATCGGACGAAGCAAACTCCGCCAACCGTTGAGGCAATCGATGCGGCCCAGCCACTCCCACGTCGTGGATCATTGTGGCGCGCACACCCATCCAATCCAACGTCTCAACCGCTTCCTCCGCTACTGGGCGGTCACTGGTACCAGCCGACAACACGGCCACTTGCCCCCGTCGATCGTCATGTGCCCGTTGATCGTCGTGTGTTTGCTTTCCGGTTTGCTCCGGATCTATTCTCACCGTACGGGCCAATCGATTGTAGCGCGCCTGGGGAATCCGTTGAGTTACGACATCGGCCTGAGACGGTTCGATTCGGGTAGCAAGGACCCGCTGCCCATTTTCGAGCAAGCGCCTGGCGATATCGGCAATTGTCTCTGCCATCTTGCCTGCCCCATAGATCACCTCGGGAAACCCACATCGGTGCTCGCGGTCCAAATCAAGCGATACGGCTTCGACCGAATCGCCCCCCTGCAATGGCTGAGAATCTCCTGGATGAATCTGGGCAACCGAGCCCCGCAACGTATCAGATGAGCCCGTCAACGTATCAGATGAGCCCGTCAACGCCTCCGACGTGGTCTGCATAAAATCATGTGGCGAGAGCGTGCCAGTTACCAACTGCTCGACAAGTCGGCGTAATTGTTCTTGTTGCATGCCTCCAGTCTACCCGAACAGACCGTGCGATAGCAAACCAGCTAATCCCACCACCAGATTCTTTCTTCATTCACGTTAGGTGCCACCGCTCGGGAACGATCTGTTGCCGACTCTGCTGTCTGCTCCATCTTCTGCAGACGCAACGATTTGCTCGTGTCAAGCCAAACACCACCACTTACACCTGCTAGAATGTGTCGTCCCCTGATCACTCGATGATTGACAATCGTCTCGACGTGCTTGGGCGCAACAACAACCGGCAAGCGCAAACGGTGGGAATCCAGCAGTAATCCCTGTTGCCAACCCACCCGTTCAAAAATTCCTTCAGTTTCAAGGAGAGCAACAACTAAGGCCAAGTCAAACAAATTTTTCAGTTCGGCATAAATGGGAAATTTCCGACTAAGCGGCTCAAAAGCAGCCGTGAATCGTGAGGCAAACCGGCGGTTCAGTTCATCTGACTGACCTGTGTGCACGCGTCTGCCACGTGCAGCCAACAACTCGTTTTCGCTAAGCACCTGAACACCCGGGCCAATAATTTGATAAATATCATGAGCCGTATTGGTGGCAACCGGATCATATTTCATGGTAAACCACCAACGGAGTACACTCAGGGCCGGCAACGTCCCATTGGGAGCAAGGGTTACGGTCGCAAGGTAGCTTTCGACTTCATCCACACCGTCCACAAGCCCCATGCCGATGAGTTTCATATGGTAGTCCGCTGCCAACAGTACCCGGGCAGCATGAGTTTGAGGATTGATGCCGAAGAACTCGACATCCTGCTTGCCGAGCGTATCACGCAAACCGTTTAGCCATCGGTTGCGACCACTAGGTTCCAACGGCCGTTGGCCTGTCTGGTGAAGATAATCCTGTGTTACCGCCAGTCTTGCTTGCTTCGGTGTGATCGAACAACCAAAACTTGCTTGTTGGGCAGTCTGGTAACGCCGCAGCAGTACCAGCAAATCATCCAAACGTACCACCGGTCTTCCGGACTCCATCGACACGATGCGTCCGTTCGGTTGCACCCGCCAATCGCCCGCTGGGCCCGCCAAAATCAGATCGCCCACAGGAAAATTATCGGAGGCAGGGCCGATCATCACATATTCAACCCGTTGCATACCGGCAAGCGTGAGCATGTCAATCGAGAGTGGCTGATGGTGACGCTGCTGGAGTGCGATAGCCCGCTCAAGCCTGGGCAGTGACACAAAACGCAATTTCGACGGAGTACGCGCATTGTGAGAAATAAAATCTGGTGCAATAATTTTTGGGTGTCCACGTAGTGCTGTTGCAGACACTTGACTGCTGGCAGACGAGTTGACAGTCGTCTGACTCTTGTCCGTATTCTTCTTAATAGAAAGACGCAGGATGCCAGCGGCATCAATGTAGACACCTCCGGGAAATGGCTGGATCTCACCTTCTCCGGTACCATTATCTAGCCAACTATCGGTTGCTACCGTCGACTGAATTAATTCGATGAGTGAATCAAAATCGGCCTGTGCTGCTCCTCCCAAAGTGGTTGATACAGCAGGTCCATTTTGTTGTCCAGTATTATTGCCAACAGACTGACTACTCTCTGGCTGCAATTCAACTCCGAGAGACGGAATGGCTGGAAACAGAGACACTGCGATAAGTCCCATCAGCAGCACCATAGCACTCGCATGATGACCCATGACACATCTCCTCGCTTGAAATCCCATGCTGAAAACTTTTTCATCAGAATTGTCTCACGAGCAACTTCTATCCGCAACCACTGTCGATTGCTACTCGGTAGATGTACAATGAACTCTCCCGCAGCGGAATTGATGAATTACAAGTAAAGACCTCCGATCATTAGCTTTCTGTTGTTGCGTTCAGGAACTCCTGGAAATACAGACCAAATACGGCTGGAACATTGTCCAACCTGTGTCATTAGCGTCTATTAGCGGTTTTTTAACTGCCACAGAGAAACCGCTAATGATCACTAATAAACGCTCATAGTTATTATTACCACTTGAACCGATTTTTAGAACAGATCACTGTGAGTGGCCCGATCGTTAGGTTGAAAATCCGTGTTTCATCCGTGTTCAATCCGTGGCTAAATCAAATTTCATGATTTTGACTTAGCGCTGTAGTATTAGGTCGCTATGCCTGAAATAATTCATCGTCGCATTGCCTGTTTTGGTGGCATCTACAGCAACCACCTGGCACTGACTGCCGCAATTCGCAATGCGCGCTCTCGTGGAGTTGACCACATCTACTGCCTGGGGGATTTCGGGGGCTTTGGACCTCACCCCGATCGGAGCCTGGAAATTCTCCGTAACGAAGCGATCGAATGCATTCAAGGCAACTACGACCATTCCATCGGTCATGCGTTAGAGGATTGCCAGTGCGGATACACCGATCCACGGGATAATTACTTTGCCCAGATCAGTTATGATTACACTCAACGACTGACCGACTCGGACCACTGCGAATGGATGCGTACTTTGCCATCAACGCTCCGTTTGGAATGGGGCCCACAGCAGGTGCTACTTGCTCATGGCAGCCCACGGAAGGTCAACGAATTTCTCTGGGAGTCGACTACATCCAACCATTTTTTAAACTATCTGTCCGATACCTACGATGTGGACCTGTGTCTGGTGACACACACTGGCATTCACTGGCAACAGTCCCTATCTGGCGGTCGGCAATGGGTGAACGTGGGCGTGTTGGGCCGTCCTGAAAATGATGGCGCGACTCATGTCTGGTACACCCTGCTGGAGCAAAGTGGCAACGGAATTCGAACCGAATTCGTACCTGTTGCCTACGACCATCACGCACTGATTCGTGAAATGCAGGCCGAAGGTTTGCCCAAAGAATTTATCGAAACAATCCAATCCGGCTGGTGGACCACATGCCTGGAAATACTTCCCAGTAAAGAGCGCCGGCAGGGAAGGTACTAACTCAACTCTTCACCAACCTCTACCCAATTCTCAATCACTCCCAGACAAACCGTATTAGGAATTGGCGCGAACACGGTAGATCGGCGTTGTTGGATTTCCTCTGTGGACTCACGCGTCACGATCACGGTGGCATCAAGCCTGCAGTGTTGGACAATGGCACGTGCGGTAGAGATTTGGACCTGCTCAGTCGCTGATCCCAAATCGACTAACACCACTTCATAGTGACCACGCAAAACTCCTGCTGTGATCGACGCTTGAATTCCGTGAGTCTGAATCACTTGCAGTGATTCGTGAGCCGAATGGGGCTGTCTCAAAAGGGGTAATACGGCAATCGGTTCCTCCACCGATTGAATCACCCCTTCCGCCAATGGCACGCGACCAGCCAATATGTCTTCCCAACCAACGGTGACTGCAAGTCCCAGTTGACTGGCCAGATCCAGGGAAGATTTCTCATGCATCCCCATTGCCGCCGTGGCAAAATCGGCATCGACTACTGCCACACGCATGCCTTGGGTAGCCAGCCGATGAGCAACCGATAACAGCATGGTTGTGCAACCCGCTTGAGGTTCGGCTCCTACAAAACCGATCAGAGTTTGCCCCTGTTCGGCCGCTTCCTGTATTGCCTCCACCACAGGGTCCAGTACGTTCAGACGCCAGTCAGCAAGTTGCTCACATACCGCTGGCCAGCCATAGTGGTCAACTTCCAGCGCTGGACTGAATGCCTCCTGCCTGATTGGCTCGGCTGCTGCAAATTCTGACAAAGGCCGCCGGGCAAGTGTTGAATTAGCAGATACCTCAACCGGAGAAACTTCCACATCGGCCATGCCAATGGCAATTCGATTTTCACGTGCTACCTGGTCGAGAGCATCCAGGCCTTCGGCATCGGGCCCAATGGAAACAAGCCCCGTAGAATCGGTGGTAAACGTGGCAGAGGGTGGAAATAGCACATGCGGACCGTGGACGCCTGCATGCATTCCCACCACTCTGGAGGATGTCTGCACTGACATCCCTTCCGTAGTGTCCAACTGGTAAGCCCTGATACTAGTTTGATCGCTCGCAAGCATGGGTAGATTTTTCCTGGGATGCTGGGCTAGTAGTGCGTCTTCGGATAGGACCGTGGGTCAGCAGCAACCGCAGTGCCACCACTTAAATCGTGTTGCCAGGAGACCGACTGGGCTGCTTTTTCCTCAGTGACACCTGGCTCTTCTTCTGTGATCACCGGTTGCGACCTGGGAACAGGCCCGACTGGGGCGCTGGCAGTCGTTGCGGGTCCACTCGAAAATTGTCCAATCGTGCCCATTCCCGTTGGCTCCTGGGGATGGTTGGTATTGGTGAACGGTCCCAAAACGAGCCAATAGAGCAGGCCGGCGGACATAAAGAGGGCAAAAGCAACGATCAGTCCCGCGTAGGGCGACATGGTTTCATGCAGTTCACAGATCCGGGATAACCAACCACTCTCAGTAGAAATAGTTGGTGTGGCAGCCTGGTGCAAGCCAGGATGACTTTCCCTTTCAGCGTCTCTTTCAGAGAGGTCTGACAAACCAAGAATTTCTTGAGGCTCTGTTTGAGACACTGTCTGTACGATGCGTTCTGCTTGCAGTTCTAGCAGGTTAGAATCCACCGCGGACAATGACTGGTCCATAGGTTGCCCATCTACCAGCAACACCTCCTCCGGCAATTCGCGTAGGGATTGTCGCAACCTGTCATTCAGACGCGGAACCTTTGCTAGCAGTCGCAAAGCGGTTGGAGGCCCTTCGACAGACTCGAGAGACTGCCAATCGATGGCTGTCGTATCTTCTGTTTGCAATTCTGCAACCACGAGAATCTCTCCTTGAACTGCCGTGGGAATTGAATAACCACCACCTGAAAGCGGAGAGTTCGCTAGCACTTCATGCGCAAACGACGGTCCGATCTCCTTTCCAATATCGGTAACCCGGGTATGGGTCTTGATAGTGAAAGGGCGTCCGGATACCTTTTTCACCAAGCGACTGCTGGCCAGAGTATGGTTTGACCGTTGCGACCACTGCCAAGCGCTTGCTTGCCGTCGGGTGAAAAACCGACTGCCGTCACTCCTTCTCGGAGACCCGTCAGGGTGAGCAACTCCTTGCCTGTCTGCGCATCCCACAGTTTGACGGTGCTATCTTCACTCCCGGTCAACACCCGGTGGCCATCGGGAGCAAAAGCAACCGCAGTCACGCTGCCGGTATGTCCAGACAGTGTGTGCACCGGTTTCCCTGTCATTGCATCCCAAATAATGGCCCGGTTATCTTCGCTTCCAGTCAGAACCTGCCGACCATCGCGAGAAAACTGACCACACAACACGGCCCATTCATGTCCTGTCAGACGGACTTCCTCAACACCGGTTTCCACATTCCAAATTCGGGCCAGCTTATCACTAGACACCGTCAACAAGCGCAGAGCGTCCGATCGAAAACAGGCTTGAAGCAAACGTACACCAGGCACTTCAAATATTGGCTCCAGTGGATTACCGTTAGCCACATCCCACAATCGGGCGGTGCCATCATCGCTGGCCGTTAAAACACGAGAGCCCTCTGGGGAAAATTGAACACTGTTGACATAGCCCTTATGCAATCGGTCCAGTTTGAACATCACCTGACCCGTGGCCAAATCCCATACTTTTGCCGACTGATCCCAGCTTCCGGTTGCCAAACGCTTACCATCGGGTGACATGTCGACGGAAGCAACCACGCCATGGGGACTAAAGCGGACCTGGGGCGCATGCGCGGCCCGATCCCAAAGCCGGGCGTCATTGCCCCCCAAAGTGAGCACCTGCTGACCGTTGGGCGCAAACCGGGCAGACCAGACCAATCCGCCCCAGCGACTGAAATCAAGCCATGGCTTGGCCAGCGCAACACGATCCACTTGGCTGGCATCAAGGTTGACTTCAACCGATTCTGCCGTTTCGAGCTCCCACAGGTAGATCGTCCGCCTGGCGGCACTGACGGCCAAGGCCCACGTACCTGAGGCTGACAGATCCACCGAGGTCCAGACCAACCCCTCCTCGGGTGATTCATAAGATTGCAATAATTTCCCGGTGGTCAACGACCACAGACGCAATCGGCCATCCTCGCAACTGGTCAGTGCTTGAGCACCATCGGCAGTCACCTTCAGATCGGTCACCCAATCCGGATGCCGTAACACGTGGGTCCTCAGTTCTTGACCCGATTCCACATCCCACTGACCGCACGTATTGTCGCCACTGGCCGTAATCAGGCGTAGTTCGCCTTCTGCCGAAGGGTCGTCGCCAAAGGCCAAAGCTGTAATCGTACGGCTATGCCCCAATAACTGATGACTTTTGACCCACTCGCCTGCCAGTACTTCAACTCCCGCTTCTTGCTTCTCTGTTTCCTGCTCATCTTTTTGACTCTCTGAAACGGTCGGGTGAAATTTCCACAATTGACAACGGCCACGGGCATCGCCGGTAGCGAGCAAGTGGCCCCCGGGAGCAAAGCGGACGGCTGTGATCGGCCGACCGTCTCCTTCTAATTTTGCCAATTGGTGACCGAAGCGGGCATCCCAAACAAGTGTCTGATCCGCCGGTCCTCCCGTTGCAACCCAGCGTCCCCCTGTATCGACATCCAACGCCGCAGCACGTCCGGTCGACTCCAACTTAAAGATTTCTCCTCCAGTGGCCACATTCCAAATACGCACCGAGCCATCGCCCGCACCGGTGGCCACACGGCTCCCATCCGCATAAAAACAACCTGTGGAAGCCAAGTATTCATGTCCTTCTTCCAATCTCTGCTGGAGTTGTCCCGTGGCCACCTCCCATACGGCGGCTGTCCGATCCCGACTGGCAGTAACCACCTGCCTGCCATCGCGCGAAAATCGGGCATCCAGAACGGCGTCTGCATCTTCTTCCCCGAACACCAAACTGGGGGCATACGTCTTTGGTTCCCACAACTTGATTTGTGCATCACGGCCCCCAGACAACAACCAGCGACCTTGCGGTGAATAGTCGCAACTTCGAATATGGCTCGCATGACCACGCAACGTGTTACGCAAGCTGCCTGTCGCCAGATCCCACACGCAAAGCCGGTTATCTTGCCCCCCACTGGCCAACGAAAGCCCATCGGGCGAAAAAGCCAAAGTCCGCACCGGCCCTGCGTGTCCAATGAATTGCTGGTACGGTGTCTCCCGATCAGGCAATCCCTGAAGTCTGCGGCCCACATCGACTGACACCACTTCTTGGGGATTCCATAGGAATACGCGCTGATCGTAGCCTCCCGTGGCAACCTGCTCACCATCAGGAGAAAAACGAGCCGTATAAACGGGCCCCCGATGCTGAGAAAACTCCGTCTGTATCTCATAAAGATGGGATTGGGGCTCCTGCTTTCCGCTTTCCGCTTTCCGCTTTCCACTCTCCGCTTGTCGTTGCCAAACGATCGCCTTGCCGTCCTGACTTGCAGTCACAATCTGTTCGGCGGATGGTGAGAATTCTGCCGACCAAACCCACCAACCGTGGCCCTGCAACACCTGTTGACAAGCTCCCGTTCCCAAGTTCCACAACCGGGCCGTGTTGTCATAGCCACTGCTGAGTAGTTGTCGACCGTCCGGTGAAAATCGGACACTGAGTACGGCGTCGGTATGGCCCGTCAAGGTGGTTAGTAGTTTTGCATTTCGAGCCTGGTAGATACGAATCGTATGGTCGCTGCTACCGGTGGCCAATCGAGTTCCTGCTGAGTCGAAAGCTACCGCATGTACGTATTGTCCGTGGGAAATCGTTTGTTCACACTTGGTCGTCTCGATATTCCATAGTCGCGCTTTGCCATCCCAGTCACCACTGGCAAAATGTGTGCCATCCGGTGAAAAAGCAACTGTTTCGACAGGTCCTTCCAATTGCCAACTATGGCGACTCAGGCGACTCAGGTGTCGCAAACGCCCCCACTCCCACTGGCGTAGTGCTTGCGGGCATTGCTCCAGCAATTCCCGCGCTCGAGCAAAGGAATTTTCGTCAATCTTGGCTTTCGCCAGACCAATCCGGGCCACATACGCTTCGTAAGCTTCCGCCTGCTTAGCTGCCACCGCCAGACTGCGTTGAGTTTCGGCCCGCTCTCTCTCTTTTTGGGCACGCTGTTTTTCTGTTTCAGCTACCTGACGAGCCGCTTCGGCTACCTGATAATTTTGGGTGGCTTCGTTTTCTGCATCCACTGCTCGATCACGTTGGACTCTGGCTTCATTGCGTTGATTATGCACGGCAACATAGGAAACGGTCACAATCCCCGCCACAGCACAAATCAAAACCGCAACCAATCCCTTAAGCAAGCGTAGTCGACGCTGGCGAGATTTCCGTTCATAACGAGCTGCCAGTAACTGCTCGTACAGCGGTCGATGTTCTTCGTGACGGAGACTGGGCTGGGAAATGATTGCCGTCGACTGCTCGATATCTGGTTGGGTGGACGACTCTAAAAGTGAAATACCCAGATCCAAATCACCCTTCCTCAACGCACAGCCTGCGTAGTCACCACTCGCTTGGACCAACACTCCAGCCGCATGCTGGTTATCTTCCCACATAGCAAGTGCTTCCTGCAGGCCATAAACAGATCGTGCGAACAAATCGTAGTCATCCTGGTCGTTCGCACTCTCCAGATACTTCGCTGAATTCTCAGCCAGTACGATGCTTTCCGAATGCGCCTGGTACCTCCGAATGGCTTCTTGAAAATCGCAAACCGAATGAAAACGTTCGGCTGGTTCGGTTGCCATCGCACGCAGTGCAATGGCTATCAATTCGCCCGAATGTTCGGTCGCCGCGATTTTATTTTTGGAGGCTGCAAAGAGGCAAGCCATGACCGTTTTGCCTGAATGGGGAGGGCGCCCAGTAATGAATTCAAACAAAATCGCGCCCAGCAAGTAGATGTCACTGGCAGCAGTGATCCGCTCGATAGGGCCGGTAGCCATCTCCGGAGCCATGTAGGCCGGCGTACCTCCCATCACATCCGACTGACTCACCGAACTGGCATTGGGGAAATCAGGGCTGATACGGGCCAACCCCCAATCCATCACCAATACCTCGCCATAATCTCCCAACATCACGTTTTCAGGTTTCAGATCACGGTGCACCACTCCATTGGCATGGGCAAAAGCAATCGCGTCGGACATGCGTAGTAAAATGTTCAAGTTTTCATCAAGAAGCTTTTTCTTGATCACCTTATTCCAAGGCGTGCCACGGACCCGTTTCATCGAATAGAACAGGGCCCCATCGTCATTGGATCCCAAATCGTACACCGGTACGATGTTGGGGTGCTCCAACTCTCCCGTGACGACCGCTTCAGAAATAAACTTGTCGCGTTGTTCGAGTGTAGGTGCATCGTCCCCCTTGAGCATTTTTACCGCGACCGTACGCGCAATGGACGACTGTTTGGCAGCATAGACCACTCCCATGCCCCCTTCGCCGATCACATCCAACAGTTCATAGTCGGGCGCCTCCGAAGCTACCGTGTCGGACTTGGCGGCTGGCCCAACGGACATCGTACTATGGACATGGCGCGACTTGACGATAAGCGATGAGCTTGAACTGCCCGTCTCGGCGATCGTTTCGTTCTGCTTGATTGTTGCTTGAGAATCATTTCCCAAATGACCTTCACCGCCATCCTCCCACTGGGTGGTGAACTGCGCCAACGAAAGTTCGTCACTTTGACTACTTGAATCACTGCCAGGAACTGGCTCTTCGACCCCCGCAGGTGGGGAGAATTCCAGAGTCTGATCGCTACCCTGAAGCACCGTTTGTGGCCCATCCTGGGACTGCTCGTCAGCTGGCGTATTGAGAGACCCCGTTCCAATGAAACCCTGTTCGATCGTACCCTGATTCAGATCGAAGTCGGATTCCAATTGCGTAACAGCGCCCGAAGGCAACTCCAGAGTGGCCTGTTCCTCAGTATCTTGTGATGACTCCGTCAACAATTTTCCACAACCGGCGCAGCGACCTTGCGCGAGCGACGACGGGTCAAGCTCTGCCTGACAGAAGGGACAGTTATGAATATTTGGCATGGGAAATATTTATTAGGCGCAGGTTGCTAGGCGCTAGTTACAAGTTTTTAATACACGAACATTTTTTACACGATGCAAAATTAGGATCAAATTAAACCTTACCTTTAAACTCCAGTATTAATTTCAACAACTAGTGCCTCGCGTCTAGCAACTAGCCCATTATACTTGGGCTGCCTGGCACGTACGAGAAAACGTCAGGCTATTTTTTATCTCTACCGTGCCAAACCGCGTAATCGGCGCCACCGAATCGGAGTTGCACCAGCCAATCGCCGGTCTGCCTCGAGAGCCCGCGAAGTTTCAGCATTCGTTACCTCGACAGGTGTTTCTGGAGTAGTCGGCAACGCTGAATTCGATGGCTTGGCTGGATCTACAGACAAGCCATCTCTCTGTGGGTCTTGCTTGTCGGTACGCTGCTCGTCGGGTTGCTGCTCATTGGATTGCTGTTCGACGGGTTGCTGCTCGACGGGTTGCTGCTCGACGGGCACCCGAATGGCCCCTTGCACCGCTTCAGTGGGAGGCCGATCCCTGGCACCTTCGGAGTCATCGCCCGTGTCAATCACTTTACCGTTGCGGACATTCACTTCCAGCACCAAACGGTAGGTCCCCGTCTCGGGACGGACCAGATAGATCGCATAGTGATTGTCGGGCAACGTGCGGAATAATCCTGGTATGTCCTGAAGTGAATCAGCTTTCAATCGATATCCTGCACCCTGCTCTCCTTGAGGTGTGAATACTCGCAAGAGGAAATAATGCTCGCCGGTTGCCTTAGTGTCACCCACCGCAGAGGAAAAGTCGGCTCCCCCACCTATATCCATACTCACCGTATTGGAATCCAGTAAAGATTCCGCCACGACAGGTTTGGGGAATACTAGCCGGGGCACTTGGGGGGTCGTGTCGATACGTACTGGCCTGGTTCCATCGCCCGGGTTGGAAACAGACACCAAACCCGTATCGAATCCCAGATCATCGTCCAACAGGCGAACCTGGATGTCTACATCGGCTGCCGGATTGAGTGGGTCGGGAGGCCCAAAATAACGATGGGTCACTGAGAAATCTTTAGGCGTGGAGCCACCGAGGGGCACTTGCTCTACCGATCCATCCTGCCAATCAATCAGAACAATAAACGTATCAGCACCCGGATCGAAAAAACTACCCGATAAGGTCGTCTCGCCCAGTCGGTCAATGTCGGTTCCGTTCAGCGTCATCAATGTCGGATCGACATTGTTCACCGTCACGTCGAAGCTGCCCTGCGTGGTGCCCCCATCGTCATCACTGAGCCGGACGATAACCGTGTAATCGATAATCTGATGTAATGCATTCACATTATTATCACGATAAAAATGACTCGCCTCCAACGAACCGATGGTCAGCACTTCGGGACTACCAGGGACAACCATCACCGGCAGTTGCACCGTTTCTACCGTACCATCCCCCCAATCGATCGAATAACTGAATGTTTCTGTGGTGACAGGTGACCCGAGCGAATTGTCAAATCCCGGATCAGTAAAGGTACCCAAGTTTGCAATGGTCAACAGAGAACCTTCATCGAGCACCAACCGATCACTTGTCAGTGTCAGCGTGGGAGCCACATTCAACACGTCGATCGTGAACGTCCGTGTCACTAACTGGTTGGCTGCCAGATTGTCGTCGTCGGCCATGAGCACCGTCACCGTATAGCGTCCATTGTCCGCGTATACATGCGCGCTGTGTTCGAATTCGGCTGTGGTCGGGCGACCCGGACCACCGTTGGTGCGATGGACTATCGAGAGTGAAGCAGGCACTGATCCATCGCCCCAGTCCACGGTCACGGCAGAAAAGGTTTCAACCGAACTGCCCGTTGGAAGGGGCCGGTCAGGGTTGTCAAATCCAGGGTCCGCAAGTTCTACACCCAACCCGGCAAGCGTGAAGCCTTCGCCCTCTTTAATTGCGGGAATGGATAACACCCCGGTAAGGATCGGATCGACATTGGATACCGTCACCTGGAAAGATTGCCGGTCAAATCCCCCGTCGTCATCTTGTAACGACACCAATACCGTATAAATACCGTTGTCCGCAAACAGATGGTCGCCGCCAAAAGATCCCATCGTGGGTACACCAGGACTCCCTTGCCGGTCAATCAGCGCCGTGCCGACGTCTACGCTGGAACCATCTCCCCAGTCGATTTGATAATTAAAGAATTCGGCGGTCTCTCCTCCGTTGGAAGGATCCTGATTGTTTTGTGGATTGTCAAATCCCGGATCGGTAAAGTGGGCCAGACCGGGAAGCAATATCCGGCTGCCCTCCGCGCTCACCTGGTCGCCCACCAGTGTCAGCGTGGGAGCCACATTCAACACGTCGATCGTGAACGTCCGTGTCACTAACTGGTTGGCTGCCAGATTGTCGTCGTCGGCCATGAGCACCGTCACCGTATAGCGTCCATTGTCCGCGTATACATGCGCGCTGTGTTCGAATTCGGCTGTGGTCGGGCGACCCGGACCACCGTTGGTGCGATGGACTATCGAGAGTGAAGCAGGCACTGATCCATCGCCCCAGTCCACGGTCACGGCAGAAAAGGTTTCAACCGAACTGCCCGTTGGAAGGGGCCGGTCAGGGTTGTCAAATCCAGGGTCCGCAAGTTCTACACCCAACCCGGCAAGCGTGAAGCCTTCGCCCTCTTTAATTGCGGGAATGGATAACACCCCGGTAAGGATCGGATCGACATTGGATACCGTCACCTGGAAAGATTGCCGGTCAAATCCCCCGTCGTCATCTTGTAACGACACCAATACCGTATAAATACCGTTGTCCGCAAACAGATGGTCGCCGCCAAAAGATCCCATCGTGGGTACACCAGGACTCCCTTGCCGGTCAATCAGCGCCGTGCCGACGTCTACGCTGGAACCATCTCCCCAGTCGATTTGATAATTAAAGAATTCGGCGGTCTCTCCTCCGTTGGAAGGATCCTGATTGTTTTGTGGATTGTCAAATCCCGGATCGGTAAAGTGGGCCAGACCGGGAAGCAATATCCGGCTGCCCTCCGCGCTCACCTGGTCGCCCACCAGTGTCAGCGTGGGAGCCACATTTTTGACCTGTTGTTGCACCCTGCCGCTAACAACTCCCAGGTCGTCATCGAATAACTGAACTTGAATCGTGTAAATACCATTATCTGCGTAGGTGTGACTGGCCTGCAAGTTCCGATCACCTGAAGCCACATTCCACGTCTCCACCGGCGCCCCATCCCCCCAATCGACTTGCGCATGGTGTGCGTCAAGAGTTCCCGGATCTTCAAACGTCAATTGCACTTGAGATATGCTGTTTTCACTAATGACATCCAAAGGCAACAACTGCAAATTCGATGGTCCAACATTGTTGACTCTTATCTCTCCGCTGCCAATCCCAGACGCACCATGGTTGTCAGCCACTGTTATCTGTACATGATTTACATCCCACGGAGTGCCGCTAGGATTATCATCCAAGTATTGGTGCGACACGACACCCCAACGCTGACCAACAGTTAATGAAAAACTGTTTTCTTCACTTTCATCTCCCCAATCGACTTGGACTGTGTGCGAATCAAAAATATTGGGATCACGAAACGAAAAATATGCATAAGCCGTTTCACTCTCAGCAATATCTCGAGAAGGGTGGTGCTGTCCCAGAAGCACGACCACCACATTATGTGGCGTCTCATTCGAGTGTAATGGTGAAAATAATCCTGCGTCTAACGAGGCCTCAGGTTCGTCCAGGGAACGGTCAGGCGACTCCCCAACTTGAGCACGATCGGTCTGAATCGCATCGTTTATCTCATCAAGAGAGGATTCTTCGAAAGAAGCCCCATCGAATGTTGAAACCAAAACTCCTGGCAGTGCTGCGTCGAGTAATCGTCTTGGCTCTAATCGACGAGAACCCAGCAGGTGTGCTTCATGGGCCCAGGCCGACTTGGAAATTCGCCTGGAAGCCCGTTTCGAGTGGCCTGGTCTGTCTCGGGAATCACGCTGTGGCCTGACCAGGTAACGCTGGCTGACCCGCAACGCCCGGACCCAATAAGTGTGAACTCTGCTCATTCCCCCATTGTCCCAAGGAATGGGCCATTCTGTCAAATTTATCGAAATCTAAATTCCCATGACAGGGTTATCCATGGATGGTCCATGGGTTCCGTCTGACGCAGTCAGACAAAGACCTAGCTGCCGTGCAGCCGACCATCCCAAGTATTGGTGTCCATCTTATGGAATATTCGGATTAAGCAAAGCACAGGGACCCTATGGACTGGGCCAACCCTTTCGCAGTCAATGGATCTACTGGCGACTCCGGTTGTATCGCGCCGAGGATATCTTAGAAATGTCCCCTCTCCGCCCACCACTTGTCGATACCCATGGTCTGGTAATTCCCGGCAAACGTTATGCATGGCGGGTTGTCGCGGCTTGCCTGGTCACCTGGATACTACAGGCTAACATGCCTCTGTTTGCGCTCGAGTCCGAACTCAGCCTGGCCAGCCCACCCCCTGAACAACTTGCCGATACCGTACCGTCTCGAACAACCAAGCAACGAAAAGTTGCTGACATGGGTACAGACATCTCACTTCCCCGAGGAGTTTTACCCCAGAACGTGGCTGCTAACCGGGTAGTCACACCGCCGGAACACGAAGACCTCCGGCTCATTGGCCAGTGGACAAAAACGGCTCAACACTGGTCGGCCACCAACTTGCAATACGAGCCGCTCTATTTTGAGGAAGTCAATCTGGAACGATACGGTTACACCAGTTGTCGGTCCCTACAACCTTTGATTTCCGCAGCAAGATTCTTTGCCACAATCCCGGCACTTCCTTACAAAATGGTCCTCCAGCGCCCCTGCTGTCCGCGCTACGCGCTGGGCCACTATCGACCAGGTAGTTGCGCCCCATGGTATTGGCAACGCTTACCCGTTCAGGCCCGCGCAGGATTGGCTGAAGCGGGCGTAGTTGTCGGGCTAGTTTTCTTGATCCCTTAAAGGGTTAGAGCTGCCGATAAATAACTACGGGCTGTTGACTAACTACTTTTGAACAACTTTTAGACAGGATCAACAAGATTTACTGGATAGGAATTTCTTTGTGTAGAGATCTACGATCAAATGGTACAAATTATCCAGTTTATCCTGTCAAAATAAAAAACCATTCAAGGCAACTGTTCGACAAGACCAATAACTACCCAGAACTGATAGGGGGCAATCAACCCTATTTTACTACCATGGCAACTGGAAAGTTGTGCGGAGTTGGCGGGCGAGCAATGTGGCAAATGTGGTATCGCTAGTCACAATTTTTGCCTGTCCGCGTGCACCGATCCACAACGGTGCGTCTTGTGCCTGGAGACGAACTCGCACCAGGTGATACGAGGCATCCAAATTTCCGGAGACGGCTGAAGGCGTAGCCTCCCTATCAGGATCAGGATGCGTGGCCCGCTGTGCCACCTGCACCACCTGACCAACCAGGATCTGACCGGGAACCGAAGCCAACACCAACCGTACCGACTGGTTTGGCACCACTTGAGGCACATCTGCCTGCGACACGGCTACCCATGCTTCCATCCTGGAGAGGTCTGCCACAGAGGAAACGAGCGTACCTGATTCAACCCATGCGCCTACGTTGCGTGGTTCGAGTAGTGAACCAGACCATGAAACCAACTCCCTGGTGCTGGCGGATTGCTGAGAATTGACAGGCCGAATAACTTTTGCTGGAGCGAGGACCTGTCCTGCACATGGGGCTCGCAGTACTAGTCGCTCTGCTCGTTGCTTCTGCTGGGCCAATTGGACACGGACATCCGCTAATGTAGCTTCCACCGTTGGCAACTGACGGGTTAAATACTCGTCCCGCACGCGCAATATCAACAGTTGCTCACGGTGCAGTCGTTCGGCGTTCCAATGGGCTGTCAATTGTGCCAAATCTTGTTCAAGTCTTGGGTTTACCAATTGGGCAACCACGTCACCCGCCTCGACCTGAGCCCCCGCAGGCAGAGCCATGACCAGCATCCCCTCTTCAGTCGCGTACAAGGGCGCACTCGACGCAGGGACCAACACCACAGGTGCGGTCACCTGCCCCTGAATGGGCCAACCCAGAGCAATCGCAGTCAGACCTAGGGTCAGCACACAGAACAAGGCGAAACGTCCCCTTTGAATCCGTCCTCGCATCCACGGATTCATCAACCACTTGATCCAAGAAAGTCCAACCGGAACGAAAAACCCTAGCATCAAGACAACCGCCAGAGTGTTGACCAGGTTTTCCAAATGGTAAGAACGAGCGAGAGCTTGCATGACCACAAAGAGGCCCACAAGTACCATGGTCAAATAAACGCGTGACCCGATTGCGTAGGCCACCACCATACGCTGTTTTGCTGGACTCAATAGTGACTCGTCTGGTGTCGGTTCGGCCATGAGCCAACCGCGTAAGGCGTGTTTCAACCACTCACTTCCGCGCATCGATAGATTGGGGATTTCCAGCCAATCCGCCAGCAAATAGTAACCATCGTAGCGTAGCAATGGATTGGCGTTTACCAGAAGCGTACCCAAGCTGCAAACGATAACGATATTCAAACACCAGGCATGTAGTAACCCAGGGCCGGTCACCGACCAAACCAGGATAGCAACTGCTGCCAGTATCAGCTCGATCCCCATACCCGCCGCAGAAACGGCCATCCGGTGCCATTTGTTGGGAAATCTCCAAACGTCCGACACGTCGCAATAGAAAACCGGCATCATTGCCAGCAACATCACACCTATTTCCTGTGGCCTACCCCCCAAGTACTTGCAGGCCAGGGCATGCGCCAACTCATGCAATAATTTGACAACTGCCAGAGACCCTATCAGGGGCAATAAATAACGTGGCTCGAAGAGCATACTCAAGGAGGGAAGTTCTTGGATCAAGACTCCAAAATGCTTCACCAGCGTTACCATCGCCCACAAACCCAACAGGCTGACCGCCGTCAGTATTCCGCGAGCGTATCTCCAACGACCCACGGATGCCCATCGATTCATTAGGGGCCAATCAAGAAGAGGTGCGACATCAATCCCTGGCAACCGAATTGACAACCATTGACTAGCACGTTGCAGCCGCTTTTGTCGCCGGCGCATCTTGCCACGTTCCAGTAGTTGTCGTGCATGCCCAGCTTCTTCCCCCAGAAGCAGTTCGTTGCCATGCAACTGGTCGAGATAAGCTTGTAAGGTTTTGATTGAAATCCGTCGTGGCGAAAAAGTTTGTTCGAACTCTCGTTGCAGTTGCCCCAAGCTGGTGGATTGTCGGATTCGCTCAAACAGAAAATATTCCTCTGTCGTCAGGTGGAACAGCTCCAGGGTAACGGGATCTTTCAACACCCAGGTAGACTGTCCCGAATAATCCACCCGTACCGCCTGCAAATCAGTCCGCGCACGAAATGGCAAGGGCCGATTGACAACAGACAGCGGATGGCGGGAGGAAGGATTCAGGGTTTCAAGATCTCCATTTGTCCACGTTGTCCGGGTCTCAGTTGCTGTTGGTCGTTTTTCACTTCCGCCCAAATACGCACTTGGCGTGAGATTGGATCCATTTCCGGACTGACAAAACGCAAGGTGCCATGGCACTCGATCGTTTGCGCGTCTGAGAGTGTCACCTGTATCCTTACCGGTCGACCCACCAGTGAATGGTGAGCTTTGTCCACTTTCCGCAAGCGCTCGGCTAACATAAAACCCTCGGCTTTCAACCGATCCACGGCCACCAGGCGAATTACCGGGCGACCGATCTCTACCCATTCACCCACATGGCCGCGCACCAGTGCAACCGTCCCCGCAAAGGGTGCGCGCAGATTATGTTGATCCAATCTTAACTGGGCCATTTCCAAACTATTATGTTTTAATTCCTGCCCAAAGTGTTCAATCTTCAATTCATGTTGAGCCTGTTCCGATTCCAGAAGAAGTTTCTCGACTGTCAGCCTCTCCACATCCAATTGCGATTTAGAAATACTTTTGGCAAATTGTTCGATCGATTCGTTGGAACGAGACAACTCAGCTTGGGCAACTTCCAAAGCTTTCTTTGCAAAACGCAGATGGACTTCATTGGCCACTTTGAGCGTGGCCATTTCATGTTCTAATTCGGCTTGACGTAATTCGTGTCGCGCCGCTCGAGCATCCAGAGATGCGAGTACCTGGCCTGCCTGAACTTGCTCTCCTTCCTGAATGGAAAAACCCTGCAACAGACCCGTCTGCTGAGCTGGGACCTCCGCCACCTGGAAAGGTTGCAATACAACTGCATCCACTATCAACGGCTCATTCTCCAGAGGGTTCGATGGACTCGTGGAGATCTCTTTGGCGTGGAGCTTCACTCCCATCCAACAGGAGGACACGAAAACCAATACGAAAACAACCATCTTCGGGGAATTACACTTGAAAAAACTTCTATTCATGGATTTTGTCACTTTAGATTGTTCGCATGTCAAAAAACACACCATCGATAAACTGCTTCCCATACATCGTGCAGCCAGACATACCCCAACGGGCGATGACCGCAGGCAATGCGCACTTCCGCCACCATGCCAGGTCGCCCCTGCGGCAGCGCCCTTTCTTCAACACGAATCCGCACACTGACAGGTGCTCTTTCATGGGTCAGGTCGTCTTCTGGCATTACCGTCGTAGAACTGATTTGCTCAACACGCCCGCACCCAATATTTTTCATGTCACCAACCAATCGAAAACGTACTGGCAGTTCGGTCTGGCTTGCTTTGGTGGCCTCCAATACATATCCCAAACGATCCTGAGGCAACTCGGCTTCAAGCATCCAGCCCGAATCGGTATCGGCCACCGTAAAGAGGACTTGCCCTCGTCTCACTGGTCGACTTTCCAGTAAATTCTGCACATCCAGCGTCAGTATCTGTCCAGCGATGGGGCTGCGAAGCGTGAGCGCATCGTGACGTCGTTCAAGGAGCTGTCGTTGTTTGCGTAAATCGCTCAAACGGCCGCTCAATTGTTGCTCCTGGCTGGATAGGGGCAAGGTGGACAGGCCGGTTGGCGATCGGTCGTTTTGCATCCGCGATATACGCTCCGTCTGCGCCACCATAACTGCCTCCAATTGCTTGAAGACCGTATGGATTTCGCCACGAATCTTTTGCAAATCCGATTCCAATTGCGGAGCATCGAGTATTGCCAACACAGCTCCTGCCACCACCTTGTCACCATGCGTGACAGAAACTTTTTGTACGGTACCATCGCACGGGGCAAATAAATCGCTGCTGGTGCGGGGCATGAGCTTGGCCGTGGCGGTCACATCAAAATTAGCTGGAATCCAAACCAAGGCGGCCACTAGCAACAAGAGACCAACCATCACAACTCCCGCACGGCGCAGCCCCATCCAGGTGGTCAGCCATGAAGACCAGCGCGCCACCTGGATCCCTGTCTGTACCGGCAATCGGTCCCAGTTGAGTGCCCGCCGCATTGCCGGTTCGCACAGCATGGACAAGTCGATCACTGCTTGCCGTAATCGGTGAGTGTCCTCGGAACCATCCTCGCAGCTGGTCAGAGAAAATTGCTCGGCCACGATCACCGCTGTAGGTAGATGGCCCAACCGGCCCGCAAGTTGACTGCCAGCAACATCCTGGTCACTCTGTGTTTGCAGTTGTGAAGTCTCATGACTCAAAGGGATTGCCACCAATCGCCTTGCATGCGACTGGTCTATGTGCTGCTGTAATATTTCATCCAACTCTGTCGGTAGTTCCCCTCGATCGTTTGAGCCCGTTCCCAATTTTTCCAACGAATGGCTTTCCCCGATTTCTGAGTAATCAACCACTTCGCCCCACAGGGCTGTTCGTTCAGCCAAACCGCACAATTGACGAGACAATTCGGCGTGTGTTTGGATTGGATCGGCACCACTCACTGCCAAGAGTTGCCAACCACGGCGGCGCGGCACCAGCACGCTCAAACGGTCACAGCCTAAAATCCGTCGTCCTTCATTCGCGATCCAGTAGGCAGAGCCCTTCAAATCACAGGAACCAGACAACTGCTGAAGCAAACTGGCTACCTGTCTGATTTGGTCTTGCCGGACATTCAAATTGCGTAATGCATGAAATGTCTCGAAATCTTCAGCGACCAGGCCAAGCGTAGAAAGAAATTGCAATCCCCCCTGCTGTGCTGCGGCAGCAATGTCAGGCCGCTGAAACAGCCCAATGACGGCTTGGGGACCAGATGAATGCGGCTTCCTCGAAGCGGGTACTGGGGTACTCTCGCCAGTTGAGAAATAAACTGGACACAGCAACAACATCGCAGTGCTTGGGTTTCTTAAGGATAGCTTTCCCGGCAATCCCTGTGCATCATCCGAGTGGGTCTCTGCCGGATCTGTCTGGTAGCCATCCGACGCATAGCTCGTCACTTGAGTCGTGCTATCTGCAATAAGCGCCAGTTGACGCTGGGCTTCGCCACTGGCAATGTCATGCGGATGGAATTGGGCTTGGAAATTAATCTGAGTGATCAATTCAAGTTCACCGTCTGCAGAACGCTGCCAAACCGCGCCTCCCAATGCGGCAAGCACATCCACGGCACCTTGCAGTAGTTGTTGGTAAAACAACTCCGGCCCTACCACTGCACGAGCCGTCTCATGCAATTGTTCCACACACTTTTCCCACGGTTGCCAATCGACATCCCGGTTGGGATCGGTGGGTACAGAGAGAGAATTGGTTGATTTCATTCGTTCCATTATACCCACAGAAGGTAGACATACCCTCGAATGACAACCAAAGTCGCAACAGCTTCAGTTACCCGGGTGCTGATCAGGCGACTTTGGCAAAATGCGCAAGATATGTCGATCTTAGCGCAAATGGTCGTTCTGTCGGTTATATGGAGCCGAATGGATTCTTGTCGGGGATCCTCCATTCACACTTCACTAATGCACGCATGAAGTCAATTGCACGCCCAAGCCACCCTGCGACCGCACAATCCGTGCTATCAGTACTCGCGCTGACAGGCATCGTTAGTCTGTACCTTACAGGCTGCCACAGTGACAAACCCTTTCGAGCTTGCGCAGACAAACGAGATTGCCAGGTGGATCCCTACATCACCCGGGCAACGCACATCGAGTACCCGCAGATCCACTCATGCGGTGCCAACAACGACACCTGGGCCGCCGTGCGACCCATGACTTTGGCAAACCGGGAAGAACCTGAGTACTGGAACATGACCTTAGAGGAAGTGATCCAGCTATCCCTGGCTCAATCCCAAGTCATCCGTGATTTGGGGGGGGCGGTACTACGCGCACCCTCGGCAGTTCCTACCTGGTGGGATCCAGCTCTAATCAACATCGATCCCCGCTTTGGGGTCGAAGCCGCCTTAAGTGCGTTCGACGCACAATTTTCAACCAGTGTATTTGGTGAAAAAAACGATAAAGCGCTAAATAACGAATTTTTTGGCGGCGGTACTCGTCTCCTGCAACAAGACGCCGCCGTCTTGCAGACGCAACTCACCAAACGTGCTGCCACCGGAACCGAGTTAACACTTCGGCATAACACCGAATACGACGCAAACAATGCTCCTAGCAATCGCTTTGGTAGTGCTTGGAACGTCAATCTGGAAACTGAATTGCGTCATCCATTGCTGCAAGGCAGCGGTGTACTTTACAACCGCATCGCTGGACCAACTCGGGTACCCGGCGTCTATGGAGGCGTACTGATCGCCCGAATTAACACCGATGTGGAACTGGCCCGATTTGAATTAGCGATACGTAATTTGGTCAGCAATCTTGAAAATGCCTATTGGGATCTTTACTTTGCTTACCGTGATCTGGATGCCAAAAAGACCGCTCGTGACTCGAGCCTTGAAACTTGGCGACGTATTCATGCACTCTACCAGGCAGGCCGCCGTGGAGGGGAAGCCGAGAAAGAAGCTCAGGCCAGGGAGCAGTTTTTTCGTTTTCAGGAAGAAGTCGAAAATGGCCTGGTGGGTCGACTGTTCGAAGGCACACGTACCGACAATGGCAGCCGAGGCGGCACCTTTCGTGCCAGTGGTGGCGTGCATGTTAGCGAAAGGCGCCTGCGGCTGTTGATGGGCCTGCCCCCCAGCGACGGTCGTCTCATACGCCCACAGGATGAGCCCGTCACGGCCCCAATCCACTTCGACTGGGACGAAATTACTCGTCAGTCACTGGTCCGTCGAGTCGAATTGCGCCGCAGTCGATGGGGAGTGCGGCGGCGCGAGTTGGAATGGATCGCCAGTCGCAACCACCTGTTGCCGCGACTCGATGCGGTTGGCCGTTACCGCTGGCGTGGATTTGGACACGATCTGCTCAATTCCGACAGCGGCGGAAAGCCGCCCTTCGACAACGCCTACGCCAATCTCACCAGTGGCGATTTCCAGGAATGGCAACTCGGGCTGGAGTTGACCATGCCCATCGGTTTCCGCCGCGCCCACTCTGCGGCGCGTCACGCAGAATTACAACTGAGTCGATCTCGAGCCCTACTTCGAGAGCAGGAACATTACGTCCTGCACGACGTGGCGGATGCAGTCGCGGAGATGGATCGTGCGCAAACCGTCTCACAGACAACCTACAATCGACTCGATGCAGCCAAAGAACAGTTGGCCGCAATTACCGCTGCTTACGAAGCAGACAAAGCGCCCCTCAATCTACTTCTGGACGGTCAGCGGCGACATGCCGACTCCGCCAGTCGCCACTACCGGGCTCTGTCCGAATATGCCATCGCAATAAAAAATGTCCACTTCTCCAAGGGGACTCTGCTGGACTACGATGGGGTTCTACTGAGCGAAGGACGTTGGCAAGCACAAGCATATCGCGATGCCAAGGACAAAGGACGTTACCGTGGTCGTCGGGTTTCTCTGAACTATGCGTCATCAAGTGCCCCCGTTGTCAGCCGGGGCTCGTATCGACAAGAGATAATTCGGCCGGAGATCACCATCGAAGGGGAAATCGACGACGTGGAAATCGACGACGTGGAAATCAACGAAGAAGAACTCCCAGAAATACCCCAAGGAGAATCCACTGCCGGGCCGATTGAAACCACCTCCCATACTTGGCGGCCTGAAGTACCGGCCCAACCGCTTCCTCCAATAGATTAGCACGCCAATCGCTTGTAACTTCTCATGGGATCCGCGACAAGTTTGCTCTCAATGCTCTTACGGCTACGTATCTCATGGTTAACGTGGTCCTTATACGGCAAGAGTCCGTTACCATACGCAGAGCACTCATCGAATAAAACAACTGAAGACCACCACCTGAAGGCGAGGGTTTTTAGATGCCAGTAGGAGTCAATAAACCATGAGGGTTGACATAACCCTAGCCGGTACCGTGACACTTGTTGATTTAATCAGCCGCTGGGCGTTTTAGCCCACGGTTCTGACCTCATGACTGCCGCAAAACGGGGGCTAACGCCCAGCGGCTGATGTGATCGTCACCTTCGAACAGTAGGTCAACGCAACATGACAACGGCTGTGTCGACCAGCCAGGCCTGTTGACATACGTTCAAATTCATCCGGCGGCTGATGTGGGTACGACCAGCGCAGAGCAGGTGGCTTGAGAAATCCCCATGAAAGGGGGACGCAAAAACGGCTTGCCTGGAAAAAAGTAGCGTATTACGAAATATCCAGATTGGCTGTTGACAGGCCACCTTAAAGGGCTAAATTTGATGCCAAGTTTCTGTTGAGAATGATTCTCAATATCAAATATAGCCCGCCAGCCTCGGTTCTCTTCTGACTCGCCAGCAACGCTCGGTGGTAAAACCCGCAAGATTACGGGATACCCGATTAGCGATTCCATGCTGCCCCGTCTGGAAGGAGGACTTTTGATATCAGCGTATTTTTTTATCGAAGACGGCCAAGACCTTGGCATCCATCCAAATACATCTTGCTGCTCCTTCTCAGAATGACCCACACCCGTCGGCGTGGATAAATGCAGTTTCAAAATACAACCAAAAGTCAATCCAGGAATAACAACTCATGATTACGACCAAAGCGCAACTCAAAAACCTTTCACTTTCACGGAATTTCTTCATCTGCTTTCTGGTGTTCTGCTGTATGGGAATTCCGTCTGCCTGGGCACTCTCCCTTCCATTCACGGAAGACTTTGCCACCGGTGGTGAGAAATGGCTGAATTTCAACGGTAGTGCAGAGGTGGCCTTTAGCCCTACGGACGGACCTGACGGCAGTAGCATATGTCTCCCCTACCTATAATTTTGTAAACAACGTGGTTGATGACTCTCCTGTCCTCCTACGTGGTACTGAGAGTATTCTTGAGCCATCCAGTGGAGGTGCCTTCTTTGGAAATTGGATTGCGGACGGGGTTGGGAAGTTTCGTGCGTATGTCCGCCACAATGCACCACAACCGTTGGACTTTTTCAACCGATTTTTATCACCACTCAATTTTCCGGGTGGATTTGCAATCCATTTTGCCCCAGTTTTGCCCAATGTTTGGACCGAACTAACAGTCGACCTCAAAACTTCCAATCCACAGTTTGTCACCTTCGAGGGTGCCACCTTTGCCGATGTGTTCGACGATATTGGCAATGTGCAATTTGGAGTCTCAGTTCCCAACGGCCTTGCGGGTGTGAATCAAGAGTTCACTTTCGATTTGGATCAGGTTTCAATTTCAGCAGTGCCCGAACCGACCTCACTTGCACTCGTGGGAATGACCTGTTTGAGTCTGTTCTGTTCCACATTCAGGCATCCTCAACGTTCCATGGGAACCTTGGCAAGAAAAGTGGGAAAGGAGTAACCACATGTCAGATTCTGGCAACTCCATAAAACGAATATGCTCCCTGTGCATCGGAACGTTTTTTCTTTCCACTCCAGGTTTAGCTGATCAAAGTAGCTGGACCGAACCAACACTCGACCGCTGGTTTCATCAGGGACAAACTACGCCAGGGCTAAAGACGGTTCTGTCCACATTTACAAGTTTTGAACCGGGGGCCGAATACTTCCAATCGCGTACTGGCTCCGTCTTGGTAGGATTTGACACCTCAGACCAGATTCCACTCATTGCCCCATCACGCTATCAGCTTCATGCCATCGAAATCAGCGCCACCCTGGTCAACGATGGAAGAGAGCTTATTTACGACCCAACCGCCGACCAGTTGGCCAACTTTGTCGATGGAACTGACGACCCGGGCAAACCGATCGAAATCTACGGCGTAGGATTTGCCAACTATTATACACAACTCGGCTTCGGACCAAACAATGGGTTGCCACCTGAGTATGAAGAGTCGAGCCCCCTCTGGGACACGAGCCTCCCCCTCCTGGAGCAAACTTACAACCTGTTCCCGTTGGGAGAGGATGGACTGGGTAGTGGCACTCTGGGGAATGTATTTAACAGCCCTGGTGGAGAGGGAACCTTTGAACTTGACGACAATGACGATCTAGTTTTAGTGGATGTGGTACGACAACCTTGGGACAGTGAACCTTGGGCAATCGGTACCGTCGCGGGACTAAATCCGGGGGACTTGGTACCGGGCAACTCGGTATTCCAGTTCGACATGAATCTGACATTACCAGGTGTTGTGAACACGTTCCAACAATCACTTGCGTTAGGACAATTGGAATTTTTTCTTTCATCACTGCACGACTTGAGTGGCTTTCACTCAGGCGGCTTACCAGAAGCTTTCCCGGCCTTTTACTCGAAGGAAAGCTTGGGGGTACAATTTGGCCTGGTCTCCGCCATGACACTTGCCCTCGAATACACACTTCTGCCATTACCGGGTGATTTTGACGACAATGGCTATGCCGATTCGCTCGATTTGGCCATCTGGCAAGCCGATTTTGGCCATGGCATGGAAGCAGATGCAGATATCGATGGTGATACCGACGGAGCCGATTTCCTTCTATGGCAGCAAAACTTCGCCGGCTCACCTGCTATGAACATCACCCAAGTGCCAGAGCCGACTGCCGGCATGCTGTCCCTAATCAGTCTGGTGATCCTTGGCACTGCTTTCACCGGACTTAAGGTGAAAAGTAGCACCCGCCATCCTAGTCGCAATGTGCGAATTCTCAACTCTGCCGACATGGCTCGTGGCTCACGTCCTGCGTTTCGCGGTTTTACCCTCATTGAGCTACTCGTAGTGATCGCGATAGTCGGCATACTGGTTGCCATCTTGCTCCCGGCCATACAACAGGCACGCGAAGCCGCTCGTAGAATGAGTTGTCAAAACAACTTAAAGCAAATCGGCCTGGCAGTTCACCATTACCAAAATGCCCAAAATCATTTGCCTCCGCCAAATATGGGGACGACTTTCGACCAACTCGGTAGTACCTTCGTAACACTGTTGCCCTATCTGGAACAACTGAATGCCAAGCTCAATTACCAATCGGAAAAATCTATTCTTTCAGCGGAAAATTTACCCATAACCAGTCGCCCCATTTCCATTTATCTATGTCCTTCCATGGCACTCCAACGAGAAGTTCCTGAAACCTCTTGCGGTGAACAACTGGCACCTGGCAGCTACATCATTTCTACCCGAACGAAATACAGCCCCATCCAAGTGGCACGCGGACAACTCAATGGTGTTTTTGCGGCTCCTATGCCAGAAACTGAAGACCACCGCCTGAAGGCGGAGGGTTCGCCGACAGTCGGCTAAAGCCCGACTTTCTGGTTGTGGCTTACTTACCGCAATCGCCACGAAGTGGCGAAAGCATCTAGCCGTGGGGCGTGAG
>JBDOMT010000373.1:0-9840 GCA_039831705.1 Pirellulales bacterium
TGGGGAAGCATGGAAGCGAGTCTACCATTTCGCAATATGTGAAAAAGCAGGGTGGATCATATAGCAAACTGCACGAGGATCGCCAAAATACATTGTTTTGAACAAATACCCCGCCGCTTGCGGCGGGATCTTTATTGCTTGGGATTGGCATGGGATGGTTATGCCAAAAGTGCAAAAGTCGCACTAAGTTCGTTGAGCGAAACAGAAGTGTTAAGCTTGGAATAATGCAGCATCATCCTTTTGGAGTTGAGCGATATTGACGCTCCCGACTTCTTGCGATGGCTTTGCTTGAGGAGCCTCACTCACGCTGACCCTGCCGTGAATTCTCATCCAAGCCGCTTCATGGTTTCTGTTCTATGGAGATTACTTCGCCTTGGGCATATCCCGAGGTGATGAACGAATGTTCGTAAAAGCACATGTATCCGTAAGCCGTCTGGAGGATGATGTCTGGATCGCCGTCGCCGTTGTAGTCCGTGACGATTACCGGACCGCCCGATCCATAGGGCGAATCCGCCAGAGGAATCGGGCGGGCGGTTTCAAATGGCGACGCTCCGTCTTGTTCCTCGCGGTTGAGAAAAACGGCGACATTGGAGGCGGAGGACGCAACGACCACGTCCAGCCGACCGCCTCCGTTCCAGTCGGCCGCCGCCGGTACAGCGCGACTGGCCATTTTGCCCAAATCGATCCCAGCATAAAACGTGGGCGTCTTCGAATCGAGCGGTCCGGCAGACTGCCGGAAGCAGCGTACGGTGCATGAAAAATCGGAAGTGACCAGGTCTTGAAGCATGTCTCCGTTGAAGTCGCCAACCGTGTAGGTCGCCCGTGCCCCTTGCAGGGCATTGAATCCAGATCGACCATCGCCGACGCAAACCGGACTGCCATCGATCAATTTCAGCATGATGCCTTCCGAGTCGAGATCGGGCGTCTCTTGAGTTCCACGGTTAGCATGTCACCAGAATTGGCCGTGGTGGTCGGCATCCATCAGGTCAAGAAGCCCGTCGCGGTCCAGGTCGTGGAGCCGTTGGTATTGCCAGTTGTCGCCGATGCCCGAGAGGTGCGAGATGGTCTGCCCCGGTTTGAGAAGCGATATGAGCGGTTCGAATACGCCGGGACTTCCCCGGTCAGTGCCCAGATAAATGCGCGGACCATGGATGCCATCGGGATATGGGTCGCCGTTCCAGTCGGTGAACTGGTTCATCGAAAGGCCGGCCGTGCCCCATTGACCCGGCATGGCTTTTCCGTGGGCCGCAAAGGAGGGCTTCTGAGTGGTTCCCGTGTTTTTATAGAGAAAGACTTGGGTGCCCGCGATGACGACGAGATCGAGATTCCCGTCGTTCGTCCAATCGATAAAACGCGGAGTACTCAGCGCCATGGCCGGGAATGCGCCGGTGTGAGGGAGGATGGCCTTCCGCATCCGCGGTTTTGCGCGAGTCCCATCATTGCGGAATAGGGTTAGAAATTGTTCGCTGAAGGCTGAATCCCCTCCACCCACGGTCATGGGCATGCTGTCCGAGATCAGGTCGAGGTCTCCGTCGCCATCGAGATCGCCAACCGTCGGCGCAGCGCACCAGGCGACATCCAAGGGCTGGTCCTCCGACTTGATGGGACCTGTGAATTGCAGTCGCGGAGCTTCCCCCGGCTCTCCCTCATTCTCGAACAGAAAAATCTGGCCAGTCACATATCCTCCGGCCAGCAGATCGATATCTCCGTCGTTGTCCCAATCGGTTGTTTCGAGAACAGAATAATAGTCTCTCGTGTAGGTGTAATGGGGCTTCGTTTCCGGGCTTGGCTTCCATGGCACATGGAAAGGTTCGCCATTGGCCAAACGGAGCAGGCCATCGCTCTCCAGCATGGGCTCCCCTGGAGCGTCGCGGAGATTCCGGAAAAGCATGACCCGGTTCCATTCACCAGCCACAAGCAGATCCGTATCGCCGTCCCAATCGACCGCGTGCGGGGCCGCACTCCAACCAATGTCGAGCGGTTTTCCGTTGGTTGTCCGGACGAGTCGCGAGATCGGAAATTGAGGATTCCCAGATTCACCCCGATTTGGGTACCACACCACGCCGCCCCGTGCGCAGCCGAGGATCAGGTCAAATCGACCATCGCCGTCCCAGTCGGTCACGTCGACGCGAGAATGAATGAGGCCCGTGGTGGAGGCTCCACGCGGTTCGCATCGTTGCAATCCATCGCCAAGGAAACCGCGAGGCGGGACCGCTGCGGGATCGGTTCCTCGAGGAAGCACGGCAAAGGAAACCGTGTACAGCGCAGGTTTGTTTCCCGTATTGCGGTGGGCGAATACGAGTCGGCCTTCTCGCCAGTCGCCGATGCAATCGTAGAAATAACCGAATCGGGGGATCTGTCTGAAGGAGAGATTTCCCTCATTGGAATCCAGGTTTTCGCTATTTTCTGGGAATTCGTAGTCGATGCTTGCGTCGAGCCATCGCCAGGGAATATCGGATTCCGTCGTTCCGTAAGCGAAACGGATCGATGGGACCGGAACCATGGTGTCGGGATTCAATCGCCGCACGGTCAGTGTGGTCAAGTCGGGAACGCAATCTTTTCCCGACACTCCAAGCAGTTCGGAAAAATTGAGGGAGACCATCGCGGGACGCTCGTCCCCCTCTTGCGCAGCCGCCCCTTCGGACGGCGCAACCTGTACCACCACGCGAATGCGCTCTCCCGCTTCCGATTGGACGAAAAGTGCCCCCAGCAGGATGAGACTGGTTGCCGCGGTCTGCCACGGTTGTTGGATGGATCGATGCATCGAGACCCTCGTCTGGTTTCTCATTCCGCGAATTCGTTATGATGTTCATGAGAACTCGCCCATGCCATTCTTCCCCCATCGGCGAGCATGGTTCAAGTGTGGAGTCGTCCCTTCTGAGTGCATGGGCTTTCTGTTTGCTTCCTGTTACAATAAGCAACATTCCGAGACTGGAGAGGTTCCCGCCCACTTCTTCACGGACCCCGTTTTATGGGCCCCTTTTTCATGGTCGTGGGTGACTAAGAAGGTGGAAGGATTGTTTCCAGAGAAAGAGCCCTTTATAGAATGTTACTGGAGACAAATCATGTGGCGTCCTCTTATCGTTTATGTTTCGCTTTTCTGGCTGATGTCCGTTAGCGCGACACATGCAGCAACCCCGTATATGGCGTCACATAACACCCAAGTTCCCTTCTGCTATGTCCATGGTGGTGCGAGAAGTTGGCCCTTTATCTCGGGCACGCTCCCAAAAGGGAGTCGAGTCGACTTTGCGGCCAAACGAGATGAAAAATATATTGCTTCTGGCCAAATAGTTTCTGGCCAGTCACTCAGTTTTTCTGGCATCACGGTCCGTCTGACCCCAGTCGATCATCTTGAAATTATTTCACTCGCTTCAGAGCCCGCGATAAGTTTTTTGCTTGAGGTCACCCTCACCTTGCCTGACGGCAACACGGAAACCCAGCAACTTGCCGTTCGACCAGCACCTCCCGACAGGCCAATTTCTTATTTGGCCGATTTTGGGGACGACATCATTCGCATCTTCATGGATTTGCGAGATGGTCATTGGCGGCCGATCGAAAAAAGTGCCTTCGACCAATATTTTCGTCGTTGTCAGGCTCATGGAGTCTCAAGACTTATTCTCTGGCAGAGCCCTTTTCCGTATATTTGCGATCCAGATAATTACCGTCCTGAAGAATGGGATCGCTACGAAAAACAATCACAAGCAATGCTTGAAAGCCATCATCTTGAAACACTCGTCAACCAATTGAAACAACGAGGCATTGCCGACTCCCAATGGGGCCTCCATGTGCCTTGGGGATGGGTTCGGCAACTTTGCAGTTTACGGTTGCAGCGCAACCTCGGTCCGATGATCACCCAAAGTGCCGTCGAACACGGCATTTCCTTAACGGCCAGTTTTCGCCCTTTTGAAACAGCACTCACCAAGTATTACGAAATTCCCACTTTCGATCGCGATGGTCAATTTCTTTGGGGTTTCCTCCCATTGGCGACTCCGATCGTCAATTATCGCCCAGAGGAAAGCTGCTTCGCTCATTATCGGACGATTCTTAAAGAGATGGGCCACGAAGCGTCCGGTCGAATTCATACGCTCGAATTCCCGAATGTCGCCAATGCCGACGCGTTCCGAAAACGTCACCAGGAATCTCCTGACAATCTCCAAATCGTCGCCGCCAAATTCCCGCCCATCCAAGAAAGTTCGTTGATTCTGCAACGGCAAGGCGACCAGAAATACTTGATGCGTCCCTTTGGCGAAATTAAAACACAAGCCGAAGCAACTCGCCTCGTACTCAAGGATTACCAAATTTGCGTCGATGGCTCCACGATCCGAATCACCGGTCTTGATGTGCCTGGTGATTACCGGTACTTGGTCCTTTCCAATCCCGCGGATGTCGACGAGGCGATCGACATTTCTGCCTTGGATCCCGTACGACTATGGGCTAAGGACGGAAACCGACTGGGGCGAGAAAATGTATTCTGGGTCCTGGATGAATCACTCGACAAAGAGGGGAAGACCAAATCCGCAGGTATTCCTGCCACCGGACGAGACCATACCGAGTTTCACGCAACCGAAGCAGGACGCAATATTTTGCAGAACGGAGCAGCGCGTTTGCCGCTCAAGGGGCACCAGCTCGTGATCGATCTTGGGGCTCCCTGGTCGGTTGAAATGATGGATCTCCATCGTCCAGAGATGCGAAACAATGTCATCAAGGAAATGGCTACCCTGCTCAAGCTGCCGGCATTCGATGAGCTGTTCATCAACACCCGATCGCACGTGTCGCTCTCTGCGTACCAAGGTGATGGCGAGGATGGCATTCGCCCTCTTGCCCACTACTTAAAAGCTGGAAAAAAAGTTATTTCCTGGCTTGGCATCGACCGCGCATACGCGCCGATCCGCACAAGCAGCGATTCGGTATTGCAAGCGTTGGCAGCCGATCCGCAGACGGCTGAAAAGATCACCACTCACCAGGCAGGAGAATGGGAGGAACGTTGCCAGAAGGAAGATTCGCCCTACCGATGGCGGTATGCACGCAACCGCGAAGTTGCCTCGGGTGTTCGCTTATTTCTTGACGAATTGGACCATGCTTTTCCAAAGGTTCGTACTCGAATCGTGCTTCCGCTAACAGAAAAGTCGGTGATCGCAGTAAAAGATGGCCTCGAAACAATTCCCGGTCCGAATGGCAAACCTTACCATCGGAACTATTCGCGAGTCTGGTCCACGATCAATCACATCCGCTCAATCGGTGAGGGAATGGCAATGGTTCAACTCGACGGACTCGCAACCGAACCTGTATTGTTTGGCGTTCGAGGCCTGCCCGACTCGGCTCCCTTACAGCTTTATCTCGACCATTCCTTCGACGAATTGGCAACCAACCGCGGCTCAAGTTTTCGCGGACCGCGCAGTTTCTTTTTCGAAGCACAAGAATCACTGCGTGCCAAGGATGTCGATGCGGCGCGACTCCGCCGCGAAGCAATCGTTTGCCAGCTATTGAACCAACGTCAAGAGATCGGTGAAGTAATATTCTACGAGGCGGCTGACTGGTTGTATTATCTGCCGCTGTCGAATCCAGATGTTGCAGGTTACGGTTTCCTCGACCGTAGTATCACCCGAGATGGTAAAAACGATAGTGACGAGTAAGGGTCCGCAGAAAAACAACTTACTGGTTTTGGAAAGAGATGGTCATGGCTTGCCAACCGGTTATGTTCAGAAAGGAGGTCGCTTGAAGCACCATCAGAAATTCGGACAGAATCGCCTCGCACTTCTGGAGATCCCTGTATGTTTTTGACAGGAAAACATGATCGATCCTGTAATCCTGTCAAATATAAATTTCATGCGGAAATAGAGTTGCCTTGTCGGTTCCATCCGTATGAGGAGTCCATTACCCATTAGATGAATGATGATCATAACCGGATATGTATCGTGGCTCAACCACTAATGGTGTGCTCTCAAAAATCAACGTCGGAGCGAATGCCTTGTCCATAGTCTGTATCGTCGCGTTTGTTATTTCCTGGCTTGGACCGGTCGCTGTCGTGGCCCAAACCCGCGCCGACTTGCCCGAAGGGATTGTGTTTCCTGGCGACGAGTGGCTCCGGATCACTCCCGAGCAGGCTGGATTTAACATCGAGAGCTTCAGGCAACTTGTGAGCAAGTCCGACGTGCATGCCGGCAATTGGGGGGGCGCCGTACACAAGGAGGGCCAGTGGGGGGCTGTTCTTACCCGGGGTGGATACCTTGTGCAGACCTGGGGCGATCTTTCGGCCAAATATCAATCGGCATCGCTCGGCAAATGCATCACCCGAGCCTTGTTCGGTTTGACTGTCGAATCGGGACTTATCGATCCGGATGAGCCGATCCACCAGAAATGGATTGGGCGCGGCCAGTTGTCCCATCCCCACAAGCATCTCGATCAGGGCGTTCACGCCAGACTGACTTGGCGTCACCTGCTAGAGCACCAGGGTGGTTTTGTCTTGGAGAGCGCCTGGCACTGGCGGCACCAAACTCTGTTCCACGCGAAGATTCCCGAGGGTGTGAAATGGACCGGTGATCCGCTGTTTGATAACTTCGCCCACAATGAGCCCGGAACCGTGACACGCTATTCCAGTGGCGGTTATTGGCGTCTGGGCCAGGCCCTGACCGCCGTCTGGAACCGGGACCTAAAAGAGGTACTGGACGAGCGGCTATTCGGCCCGATGGGAATTCGTGCCGATTGTTGGAACTGGCTGCCTGGCAAGGTGGTTCATGACACCGACGATTTTTATCCCCATATTCCCAACTACGGTCATTACATCGATCCGCCCTATGCAATCAACGGACGGGTGGTCCGTGGAGGCCCGGGTTGGGTTGAGATGAGCTCAGAGGATCTGGCTCGCTTCGGACTGCTGATCTCTACCGGTGGGGTGTGGAAAGGTCAACGCTTGATCGGTCAAGAGTGGTTGCAGGGCCATGCCGGATTGGATATCCACGTGGTTGCCGGCGATCCGGAAACGTCGGTCAGTATCGCCAAAATCAACACCAAGGGCTTCCCCTTCGGCCGCAAGGTTGGCACCCGTGGCCATTTCTGCTTCCCCAAGGAGCTGATTGCCGGGCCAGTCAACGTGGAGGTGGAGGGCTCCAAGACAGAGTACGAGGTCAAGGTGGAGAAGAATGTGCGGATTCCCATGCGCGATGGCATGACCTTGGCGGCGGAAATTTATCGTCCCGATTCGCCCGGCAAGTTCCCCACGCTCATGACACTCGTCTACTATCCGACCGGCATGAACCAGGCAGTGTTCTTCGCCCGATATGGTTACGCTTGCGTCGTGGTCAACTCGCGGGGCCGTAATGGCTCGGATGGTGCGTGGGAACCGTACGTTAACGAACCGAGGGACGGCTACGACACCCAACAGTGGATCGGACACCAGCCATGGTGCGATGGAAATATCGGCATGTATGGCCAATCGTACAATGCGTTCACTCAGACGATGTCGGCTCCGCTGGCCAGCCCGTACCTGAAGTGCATCTTGCCGCGCGAAGGCCAGCAGACCAACTTTGGCCACCTCTACAACGATGGTGTGCCGCAGCTCAACGTGATCTTCACATTCGGGCTCTACGCCACCGGACCAACGCGAACCGGACCCCATGTTCCGATCGGACCACACTATTTTCAGTTGCCATTGATGTCCGCCGCCGACAAGACCGACAATCCCGAGGCCCAGCGAATCAAGACCTGGTTGAAGCATTCCAGCTACGACGATTACTGGAAGTCTTATGGCGTAAAAGACAAATACGCCAAGATTCAGGTTCCAGCGTGGTTCGCGACGGGTTGGTACGACAATCTCTTGCACGAAAACTGGCGAAACTTCAAAGGATTTCGCGACGAGGGAGGATCGGCCATCTGTCGTGAAGGAACGCGGATTCGCGTTAGTGGCGGAACTCACGGTAGTTCGGGCGTCACCAACCCGATGCATCTCCGCTGGTACGACCACTGGCTCAAGGGCCTGAAAACGGGCATCGACAAGGAACCTCCTATCGAGATCTTTGTCATGGGAGCGAACCGTTGGCGATATGAATACGAGTGGCCGTTGGCCCGGACCGAGTGGACGAAGTTCTATCTGCGCAGCGAAGGAGGAGCCAACTCCTCAGAGGGAAACGGTTACTTGAGTCTCACTAGCCCGCCGACCGGCGAAACCTCAGACACGTTTGTCTACGACCCAGAAGATCCTGTCCATACGCTGGGAGGTTCGATTTCCACGCATTCAAAGATCTGGGGCCCTGTCGATCGATGCACCGTACAACAGCGCGCAGACGTGCTAGTCTTCACGACCGAACCGCTGGCGGTGGACACGGAGATTACCGGCCCTATGGAGTTGAAGCTCCATGCCGCGTCGAGTGCCGTGGACACCGACTTTACCGCCACGCTCAGCGATGTCTACCCCGACGGCAAGGCGATCCACATAGGCGAAGGCATCCGTCGAGCTTCTTTCCGTGAGTCGTTGGAGAATCCCACGCCGATCGAACCTGGCAAGGTCTACGAATACACGATCAGCCTCTGGTCAACGAGCATGGTCTTCAAGGCGGGCCACCGCATTCTCCTGGAGGTTTCCAGCAGTAATTTTCCACGTTACGCGCGGAATTTGAACACCGGCCTGCCGCTGGGAACGAGCGGCGAGATTGAGAAAGCTCACCAGGTGATCTACCACGACGCGAGATACCCGTCGCATTTGGTTCTCCCAGTAATTCCGGCGAACAATCGCACAACTGCCAAGTTCAAAGCAGAGCAACCGAATCGATGACTGAACGACGGGGTGCCACCCATGGGGCGGCCCCCAAATGGTGCCACCCATCAAAAAGGGGCCACCCATGAATTTGGGAACTCCCGATGATTGGGTGTCACCTTTTCCTTTCTTTCGGCAAGCGTTGAACTGATTTTCGAGAGATACCATCGGCATAATCGATCTTTGGCTTCGTCTTCCCATAGGCGTAGGCACCACCGTAAACGGGATTAGTTAGAATGTGATAGATCGACGCGTATTTCGGCCGTTTCCACGTTACCTCGGCACCGTAACGCCGAGTGGGGACCTTCAGGTCATGCTCCAGAAACCACATCAATGTCTGGCGAGCGCTCTGTAACTCCGAGAACTTTTTGAATACCAATCCAATGGTTTCTTGAAGTCGCTGGTCTGGATCTTTTTCTATCGTTCCGATTTCAGTTTTCAAGAAGCCTATCGGAACCGAGACGATCAACTCACCCCGTTTGGCCTTTTCATACCGCGCCTCAAGAGATCGCTGTCGAAGTAAGTCCAACTCATATTCATTCATGCTTCCCTTCAGTCCCAACAGGAGTCGGTCGTTGCTGCCTCTGGGACAATAGATTGAATCCTGGTCGATGAGCAGCATGTCCACGACGCGGCACACTTCGACCAACTGTTGCCACTCCTTGCTGTTGCGGGCGAACCGTGAGACTTCCCTCGCCGCAACGGCACCAACATTGCCCATGCAGACGTCGGCAACCATCCGCTCAAATCCAGTGCGAGTAACCGTTCCCGAGGCAGACTGCCCGAGATCTTCGTCGATCACCTCTACGTCGGTCCATCCAAGCTCACGAATCCGATCGGCCATGGCATACTGAAGACGGCGACTTTCTTGATTGTGGTGTACCTGATATGTCGAAGATTGTCGAATGTGGAGAATGGCTTTCCGCGAAAGATGATGGGCCTTTACTTTTTCATTCATCGCCGGCCTCCTTTCGGTCGCGAATGATGACCGAGCGATGTCGTCGCAGCATGATTGCCAGCCGAGAGATTACTTTCGTTTTTTCGTTGTACGTGAGTTGCTCCCATCTGGGAGTCTTCAGCGGGGGTGGAAG
>JBDOMT010000025.1:0-38288 GCA_039831705.1 Pirellulales bacterium
GCGGTTGCGACTCAATAAAATCATGGCGAGAGAAAAATCACGGTTGACACTATCGTAAATAGGACCACTCTCGGAAGACTCGATAAAATAGACTATTATCAACAGGAACTAATGAACACTAATAAACGCTAATAGAACTTGTTGTCACACTTGATCATTTGAATGAGATGCCGGAACAGCGCATGGTTTGCTTTGCCTACGGGGCTCGTTCCAGCCTACAAACACACGGCAGCTTAACATGCGCTCACTACACTCCACGGCACTCCTTCGCTTGCGTCCCCAGCCAAACGAATCTTGGAGAATGATCGCGAATCCTATCTCTGCCACTTAAAACACCTTACACGCAAGCATTGTCCAAGTTCGGCTTGGCGAATTAACCATTCGCAAATGTCACATAAAGTGACAAGACCGTTACCACCAAAACGATGGCCAATGGCCAGGCCGCCTTCCAGGGTGTGAGGTCTACCTCTTGGGAATCAACCAATTTCCATTTCGTTTTCCTCGGGTAGAACCAACCAAGTAACAGCATGAAGCCAATCATGCTCACAAAGATTGATCCAAGGAAATGAAATTCGTGCATCCTATCCACTCGCTCTGCCAATGCTGGCACGAAATATCCCAGGGCCGTCCCCAGACAACCGAGAATCAAAGCCAACTTGGCAGCGATCGCCGGTACTCGACGTGACAACAATCCAACCGATACCACAGCAAAAATCGGAATCAGATAGAGTCCGTTCATCTTCTGTAAATAGGCGAAAATGCTCTCCTGTCCAGCCAGCATGGGAGCAGCCAGCATGGCACCGATCGCAATGACGACACCAAACCTTTTGCCCATGTGGATGACCTGGGTTTCACTCGCATCAGGACTCAGCAAATTCTTGTAAATCCCCAAGCTAAACAGGGTTGCCGTACTGTTGAGAACCGAATTGTAGGAACTGAGGATGGCACCGACCATCACGGCTGCAAAAAATCCAGTCAACGGCGCGGGTAAAACCTGCTGCACCAGTTTACCATAAGCATGATCCGGCTGAACACTCTGTTCATGATAGAGATGGAAAGCAATAATCCCGGGCAGTATCAGAATGATAGGGACCATGACCTTGAACGCACCGGCAATGAGAACACCTTTTTGACCTTCCGCCAGGTTGCTCGCCCCCAGGGCACGCTGGATGATTTGTTGATTGGTACACCAATAGGAAAGGTTCAGCAGGGCCACTCCTGTAAACAGGGTACTGAAAGGAACCGATTGATCAGAACCGCCAATCGAATTGAACTTTTCGGGATGAGATTGCACCAACTCCTGCAAAGCCGCAAAAATTCCTTGGTCACTGACCGCATGCAGGCCAAACAGACTGATCATCACCCCGCCCACCAATAGCCCCAAACCATTGAGCGAATCCGACACGGCGACCGTACGCAACCCGCCGAAAATAGCGTAGACCGATCCCAACACACCGATCATCCAAACCATCATCTGTAAAATCTGCTGCCGCGACTCGATGCCGGTCAACTGCTGGATATTCAAAATGTCCATCATCGCGGTTGCGCCAGTGTAAAGAATGATCGGCAATAAGATGCCCGCATAAGCGAGAATGAAAATAGCACTGGTCAACGTGCGTGTCTGAGAATCAAAACGCTGCTCCAGAAATTGGGGGACCGTGGCGATACCACTTTTCAAGTAGCGCGGCAAATAGAGCAAAGACATCACCACCAAGGCCAGAGCTGCGATCACTTCCCACGCCATAACGCAAATGCCATCGCCATACGCGGCCCCGTTCAGTCCCACCAGTTGCTCAGTAGAAAGGTTGGTGAGCACCAACGAACCGGCGATGTAGCCACCGGTGAGAGTTCGTCCGGCAAGAAAATAGCCTTGGGCTGACCCATGGTCATCTTTACGTGTCAGAATCCAGGTAACCAGTCCCACCAGTCCGGTGAAGAACAGAAAGGAACCAAGTGTCAATATGTGCATCGCGCGCTCGCTAATTAAAAATGGTAAGTACGCGAAAGTTAACATAGGTGAGGACGGTAAAACAAGGGCTAAAGAGGCAGCAGACGCTCGGCCGTATTTCCAACAAAAACACCTGTGATACCTGTACGCGCAATAGTTCCCATGACGAGCAACTCGATCTTGCAGCATCTCCAACGTTTCTTCCAGGACAGACCGATGGGCAAATAGAGTTGTTGGACATTGGTGAAGCATCAGGTCTCGCTGCTAGTCGCAAGAACGACGATGTTTTTTGAGTCCATAACGATGGCGGCGGGTCCCTCGTCTACGCGATGAACTCTGCGGAGACCCATCTCTGCAGATATGATCATCGGGGATATTTACATTGTCTCCAAACACGATGCGATCCCTCGCATCTACCGATCGGTTTACCCACAGTCGACGTTGGCATAGCCATACTGGAGTTCGTTGGGCTGCTCACATGGGCAGAGGAAAACCCAGTGTCACCCATCCACAGGCGGGGAAATTCGCCAGACAGGGACAGGCTGCTGATCGGGATGGTCCTCATGACCAAGGGCAAGGTTCGTCGTGGAGGCTACGGTCACTAACAACAAACAGGCAATTAGTTCCAGCAAGCCAGACCATAACAGACTATTACCTGACATTCGATCTTGGCCGTAGCTACCACGACCAGATCGAGTGAGGAATTCGCGCATAAGGAGTTTTGCACTTTCTGTTTGATGATTTTTACCGAAAGGTGTGGGAGAAAATGCCCTCATCGTACGAAATTCAATCCCAGGAGTCTATAAAAAAACCCGCGCCGACTCGGTGTGACCGATCGGCGCGGGTAGAAGAATCTTCGCACAACTATTTATGCGTGTCGGCGACTGCGGCCAACCCCAAGGCAGGTCACGAGCCCAAACACTGCGAGAAGAGCCGATGTCGGCTCGGGCACATAGTCAATCGTCAGCACGGGTGCGCCTCCGCCGTTGACCGACTCCGCTTCGCGGATGCCCGCCGTTCCGTCCAGCACCGAGGGTTCAAACATGAACGCCATGGCATTCCCCGCGGCCCATCCGCCCTGACCGACCAGTTCCTGGACGATCGCTGTCAGGTCCGGCGTTGTCTGATTGGAACCCGATTGGCCAATCTGCTCAAACCACGAGGGGACCTGCCACTCGGCCGAGTTAGACGTCATCGGGCGCGACGAGATATTGAAATTAGCCATACCTATCGGGGGCTGTTTACCGGGCGTCCCAACGTACGTCAACGGGTTGGGGTCCAGCTCGCCTGTGATGATCAACTTCAAGTCCGTGTCACCCTTGTTGTATTTGTCCACCGTGAATGCAATCGTCGCACCCGTGATGGTTGCGCCGGCCGGGATGGTGATGTCGCGAAATCGAACTCCGACCAACTGCGGCTGCAGGCTGTCAAAGGGGTCGTCGCCTTCCTGACCCAACTCCAGATCGCTGCTAGCGCTATCCACTCTTCCCAGCAAATCGTCGAACGGCAAGGCGATAACTTCCTCGGCATCGTCTGACCCTCCATCCATAGCACTGACTTGTCGCACAATCTGGCCAGCATGCGCGGGAATCGCCAGCCCCACAAACAGTAAGAGCGACAACACACTTACCCACGCTACAGATACTCTAATTTCGTACTTCATTAGATCTTCCTCATAAGATGAAAAAAGTGCGTCACAACGACGCGTTACACTTACACACCACGTACTTTGCTCCGGCTACGGGAGACCAGGGCCACCATGGCCATTAACGACAGAACCAGTGCAGAAGGCTCCGGCACGTACTCCAGATTTAACACAGCCACTGGATCTGCAGCATTGTCTCTTTGTGAGTTGGTCGTGCGATTACCCTCAAAGCCATCGTAGCGGGACCCTTCTACGATGAAGACCATCGAGTTGCCAGAGAGCCAAAGCGGCTGGTCAACAATCTCTTGGACTAGAGACGCAATGTCTGAAGTGAGCTGCGCGGGTCCTGAAAGGCCTGCAGCAACCCATGGATCAGGATTCCATGCGACGGTACCAACGGTCCTGTTACGGCTACTGATGTTGAAATTGGCCACTGTGGAATTTGGTTGCACAAAGGTCGCCGTGTCGGGCTGCAGCTCACCGGTGATGCGAAAATTGGCGGGAAAGGAGTTCTTGTCAGGCTCATCCGAGGTGAACTGGATCGACGCACCGGTGATCGTAGCTCCTTGAGGAACCGGAATGTTAAGAAACCGAAAACCTGCAATCATAGGATTGGCCGCTTCACATGGCACGCCATCCATACAACCGTTAGCCGCACCACCCGCATCTTCCTGGCCCATTTCAATGTCACTACTGTTAGTGCCGACCCAGCCAGGCACTTTGGATAGGCTGTCGCTCACCACGGTTTGCTCCTCGGCGTCGTCCGAGAAATTGGGCATCGTCAGGCCAACTGGAATACTAACCGACACCGCCTCCGCGGGCGCCGCGATCGCGGCCATCAGACAGCCTGTCGCGACTAACGCGACTACTTTGCGATTAAGATTAAATCTCATGAGGCTTGCATCCTTTTTCTGTAAATTCATCGATTTTAAAAAAAACCGCAATTTCGAATTCCGCAATTCCCAAGTCGCTGGTTGAACTCTTCTAGTTGAACCTCCGAGTTCTGCATGGGTGATTATGTGAATTCTCCATCGCACAACAGTAGACTCTGTCTGGTTGCATTTCTGTTTCAGGCCGGCATGATGCCAAGTAAAAATATCCCATCTGGGTAGACACTAATATACAAACCGCACCTAGCCTACTGCGGGATTATAACACGTCTAAAAGGTTCAATGTCAAGAAAATATTTGGTAATATTTGAGATTTTATCTTTATCTTTCTCTGCAAACTCTGCGGAGACGAGTTATCTCGTCAGGTAAATATACATACTTTGTCGAAGTGATGGTGGGGATGTTGCTCACCGATCACCGGGTGGCAGGAAGCGTATGGCAGAAGGTGGAATTCGGCGAAAAAACACTATTCTAGTGAAAATCCGAATCTGTCCGGTGTTCGGCAAAACCTGCGTCAATCAAGAGAGCAGAGTCGGAGTATGTTGGCCGCTGTTATGGTTACATCGCAGGTCAGATTGACCCGAACGGCTGTACTTAAGCAGACAATAGCCCTTAGAAAAAAACGGGGGGGGCTTGAGAAACTCGGTGTAAAACGAATGCTGAATGCTGGTGCCTTGGTATTGCTATTGGCTCTCGTCGATGGCGCTGGACAAGTTGAAGCAGCCGTTGATGATGCGGAGTTGCTGTTCGACCCTGTTCCTAACATACACAATCATGCCCCAGCCATCGTCGAATGTCCCAACGGCAATCTTTTGGTCTCCTGGTATCGAGGCAGTCGGGGCGAGCACAAGGCGGATGATACAGCCGTTTTGGGAGCCCGGCGACGTTGTTGCGCCGAGACGATGGCACGGTGGTAGCCTACATGCGCGACGGCTCGGATCGGGGCAGGGTATTAACCTCGAAATCGTCCGACGATGGGTTCAGTTGAGCCGAAGTAACGCCTACCCAACTCCCACGGTCTGGACGGTGTACGGCTAGAGAATGGCAACTGGGTGCTTGTCTACAACGACACGACCGACGACCGCAAGAGCCTGGCCGTTTCACTCTCATCCGATCAAGGGCAGACCTGGCAATGGACCCGACATCTGGAGCACGACTCATCGTGCCAAAGCCGTCTTGCCAGCTAAGAAGTCCGCCCCGTCCACGTCGCCATCGAGGTCAAAATCAGCCGAAAGATCAGGAACGCCGTTGGTGAAATCGATCGTGAGAACAGGAGCATCGTTCGGGCTCCCAGTGAAAGACTCCGCAGTGCAGACGCCCTCGGTTGCGTCCAACTTCGACGCGCGCAACATGATGGCCATGGCATTGCCCGAGGCCCAATGCTGTTTCTGGCTGGGATGGAACCCGCACGCCAACTTTCATCAATAAAATGCCCTATTACACAGAGAGTGTGACAGGCGGGTTGCAGACCGAAGATATTCCGAAGCCTCAAAGGCTCGAAGGCTAACTGATTTGTCACTGACAGAGGCGCTGTGTTGGAGGGTCGCATGTGGTACCCTTGCTGGCATGGCTTTCGGTGATCGAACGACTATCAAGTGTTGCTGTGCCAATTCATTCTTAACCATTTAGACGACCAATCCAATACCCTATGAATTTTGGCGCCCACTGTTATCTGTTTGTCGATCGATGGTCCAATGAGACTCAATGGGTGCTCGATGTGAGCAAAAAACTGGGGCTCGACTGTGTCGAAATCGCGGTGGGCGACGATGTGGATTTCTCTTTGTCTCAGACTGCCAAGAGGGCCGCATCACTTGAGCTCGATCTCATTGTCAGTCCTGGAGGATATTGGCCGATGCAGGCCGATCTCTCTTCGCCCGATGTCGACGAGCGTCGAGGCGCTCTCACATGGCACAAAAGACAAATCGATCTGGCCGATGACTTGGGTGCGGTAGCCTACTGTGGAGCCCTCTACGGCCACCCAGGTGTGGTACGCAAGGAAAAGCCCGATCCGGCCGAATATCCACGTACGGCTGAAGGTTTGCACGCGTTGGCCGAGTACGGGGAGGGCAAATCGATCTGTGTAGTTCTCGAGCCAATGAGCCACTTTCGAACGCATATGGTCAACACGCCCATGCAAGCAATGCGGCTCATTGAACAAGCGGACCACTCGAATCTCCTGGTGTTGCTCGACACCTATCATCTAGTGACTGAAGTCACCCAGTTTGCCAGTGGCATCCACACTGTTGCTAATCGACTCTGGGGCCTACATGCGTGTGAGAATAATCGCGGAGTGCCAGGATGTGGGTTAGTGCCGTGGGAGGAAATATTTCAAGCGTTGGACCATGTTGGCTTTGATGGCTATGTCTTGCTGGAAACCTACAATTCCGGCTTGGGCGACTTCGCACAAACTCGAGGGATGTTCCATAATGTATGTCCAGACGGCTCTGAATTTGTCAAGCAAGGATTGACATTTTTGCAACAATTTGTGGCGAACCAGCAGCCGTGATCTCCGCTGTCTTTCACCGTATCATAGACATCGTTCGATTCGATACTCTGTCCACCCACGTAACCGTAGCGGTATCAGCCCGTTACTTATTTAAAAGTTCTCTCCCTGTTGGCTCTCCCCCAGTTTATGTACCAACCTGAGTGAGAGAGTCGGGGGTAAGGCAGGAGGAGTTTCTGCGAGTGCCGCTGTTGTTGACCGGGCAAGGTTTTGATACTTCGTTTATCTTTGGCCAAGCCGAACTCTTGGAACTGGTTCTGGAAGTCGATGACAGCACCCATGTCGCCCTATCTCAACCCGCAATGGTTTTGGTAGGCGATACACTACCGGGTGACTATTCGCTCAACGGTATCGTTGATGCGGCCGATTACACCATCTGGCGGGATACTTTGGGCTCGACGACTGATCTTCGCGCCGACGGCAACTTCGACAACGTTGTTGACCAGGAAGACTACGACTACTGGAGGGTACGATTCGGTAATACCTTGCCGGTCAATGCCGTCGCGGCGGTTTCCACTAGCGACGACGCGATCAATGGGGCCGTCGACACTGCCGATTACGACGACACCCTCACGGCCTCTCAAAACATTAACATCACAAATCCCTCTCCTAGTGATGAAAAGCAAGCAGGTGCCGAACGAACGTCGATCATTAATGGCCTATTTAACACCCTGGGTTTATCGATCAAATCGCCAGTTACCTCGCTACGAGCGCCGTCGAGAGACAGCAATACGGTGGGTGACATCTGTGGCAACCGGTACTCCCAAGACACAGCCGTTCGCCGGGACATCACGTTACTCGCGCAGTTGCGCAACCATGATTCGAAAAATCTTGTGGCCAGTAGGCGCATGCACGACGAAAATCCTCACCGCCGGCAGAAATCCAATGGAGAAAAAGATTACCTTCTCGCTTTAGATACATTCATGGAAATCGAAACATGGCCTGATTACTTTGGTGAATATGAATAGCCTCACACAGCCTCCGGCCGAGAACGGTTACCAACCCTCTAACCTACTCTCAACATAGTCGCACGCAATTCACGACCGGTCACAAATCCGATGGTGCGGCCAGCCTCATCGACGATATGTCCCAACGCATCTTCCGCCTGGCTCATTTTCTTTAAGGCGGTGAGAAACTTGTCGTTTTCCGACAAAGTTACCAGAGGACGTATTTCAGGCAACGCTGTAGAATCATCCAAATAAAGATCCACCGTACGCATATAGCCAATTAATTTACGTTTTTGTCGAGGATCCTCCACAGGGAGCAAGGTACGATTATTCTGCTGTGCAATCCGCAGAACATTGCTTTTGCTCATGGTCGTGGTGACTCGTACAACGCGGATGGTGGGAGAGGAAAAATTCTTGATCGGTTGGCTAGCGACAGAGAGCATTGCCTGGGCCAAAGCCTGCTGCACCGGACGCAACAGTCCCACTTCATGCCCTTCGGACAGCATCTCCGCCAACTCTCGCCGGGCGAGTGAAAGTCGAACTTCCTGAGGTGACGCGTTGGTCATTAGGCGCACCAACCGGCTGAACACCCACAGTAGAAATGTCAATGGCGCAAAGAGGATACCAAAGCCAAACAGGGGCAACGCACTGCGACGAAGCAGCCGATTGGGAGCTGCATGAAACAGGTTTTTAGGCAACAACTCACCGAGAATAAAAACGATTGGGGCCATGATGATGGGGCCAAGCAAATCGACGGTGGTTCCCCCCGTGGGAAACAAATACTGCGAAGCCATGACCGCCGCCAATGAGGTCAAATAGTTTGCCAAATTATTTCCCACCAGAGTCGTTGCAATGAATAGAGTGGGCCGATTCGAGAGCCACAACAGGCCCCGTGAAGGCAAGTCCCCCGCCAGGGCATCGATCACTAACCGCAAACGGGTCACCCGATAAAACCCTGTTTCCGATCCGCTGAAAAAGGCACTCAGAAATAAACCTACCAATAGTAACAGCCCGATAAGGATCATGAGAACGATCCCTCCTGCCGCGCCGCATGTTCGTCTGCCTGGTTCCATTTCAATTCAACGGTCATCGACCTTTGTTCTTTGCCTCCTTGCTCTTTGATTTCGAGAACCCGAAGATCGAAGTGGCTCCACCGCACCTGATCGCCCGCGGCAGGCATGCGTTGCAATTGTTCTTGCAAAATCCCCCTGATCGTCGTGCTCTTGCTAGGAGGAAGCTGCACCTTGAAATACCTCCCTAAACGCCGCAGGTTGGTGATGCCTGTCACATGCCACCGATGGGTTCCCACAGGATGAATGGATGCTTTCTCCAGGAGACGTTCACTACGGCTCGATTGGTCCGAAAATACCGTTTCCAACACATCTTCAAGCGTGACGATACCAATGGTTTCTCCCAATTCGTTTACCACAGCGGCCACTTCGCGCTGCTGGTGTTGAAGTTGCTCCAGCACGTCTGCCACACGACAGCACCAGGGTATACAAATGACTGGCTGAGCATGGTTTTCCAGATGATGTCGAGGGATGGTCGGCAACAGTTTCAAAGGAATGATGCTGGCGATTTCATCACTATCAGTTTCGGTGAGCAACAAGTAACCACTGCGAGTGATTCGCCCTCCCAGGTCCCGAAGATGCACGGGGGGACGAAACGATTGATACTGGGTACGCGGCCTCATCAACTCCTCAGCCGTCAACTCCGAAAGCGAGAGGATATTCTGTAATGCACGGTGCTCTTGAGCGACTAGTTGCTTGTCTTCGGTGGAAAGTGATATGGCTCGTTCCAAATCTCCCAATTCCAAATACGTCTCAGCACGAAATCCTGGCAGCAACAATCGTTGCAACGCCCTACTGATAGCACCTAAGAAGGGGATTGCCGGATCGAGCATGCGTACCGAAACCGCCAGAGGAATACTGACCAGGCTGGCAACTGTCCTGGGCTGTATCACACCGATTGTTTTAGGAAACATTTCACTAAGAAAGATAATCACTAGCAATGCAATAAATGCAAACAGACCCGCCTCAGTCCGCCGACTGAAAGATTCCAAACGGATCGTCACCACCGAAGCCAACGCAAAATAGACGATGTTGATGATCAAATTCCAGAACAGAATTGCCGTAAGCAACCGTTCGGTTTGCGTGAGCAGTTCCACTGCCACCTGCTGTGCCGTATTCCCATGCTTCAAAATGCGCCGATCGTCCATTTGCAAGGAAAACAGCGCCGCCTCACTGCAAGAAAAAAAAGCAGAGCAACAGGCAAGCGCTGCCATCGCCCCAAGCAAAGGACCAAATTCCTGCAATATGAACATGTGATAGAGGCCTACTCTCCTCCCGTCGTTCTACCAGTGGCAACGTCGAACTCGTAAACTGCTGGCACCAATAATGCCATCGTGGCAAATCCATAGGTAATCACTGCAACCAGAATTGCTGATCCGTATTTGTGCTCAAGGTAGCTGGTGATAACAAAAAAAGTTGCAAAAGGTGCCAGAAACGTTGCCCAGCCAATTGCGCGGGAAGGGTTGCGAATTCCCAGTGCGCAGTAAAGTCCAATGCCTCCTCCCAACATGAATGCGGAAAAGGCCTGCAATTGATACGAAAAGGAGCTCTGGAAGGCAACCATCATCCGCATGCAGATCGCGATGCCCAACAGCAAGAAAAACAGAGTTCCCAAACTCACTGCAATAGCCGTGCGTGAATTGGCATAAGTCATTCCTACATGAATGCCTAGCACCGCGACAAAACCATTCATCACCAGCAAGCCTATCGTAAGAAACACCAGATTTTCAGTTCCCAGTCTGTCCATTGCCCAGAGGACCACGGCAAGCAGAATTGGGAATAAGATCATTTCTTTGGCGTTATAAAATATTCCACCCAACTTTCCGAAGACGATTTCTTTAGGCGTAAGATCCGTCACCAGCAACAAGTCCAGCGCACGAATATCTCTTTCTCCAGTCAGAGAGGTCACAGCCAGCGCATTCACCAATAACAAACCGACCACAACCAACGTAATCACTGGCTTGGCAGCGAGTTGCATTTGCGCAAACGGCCCAATAGGACTCTTATCTTCTCCCAGTACTGCCATCAACGACATCGCACATATGGCAAACACCGTCAGATAGACAACTCGTACCACAATAATCTTTTTACCATAGGCCCAAGTGCATATTTCTCTCCACAGGATAGGATTGTCCCACACGCGGCGTGTTTTTATGTCCACAGCATGCACATTGGAATCCGGCGAACCTTTAACCGTCCTGGGTTGCAATTCTTGCGAAGGATTCCACACTCGCACCCTGAGAATTGCTATCAGGTTGAGCAACGCCCCCATGGCTGTCGAACTTATCATGAACAAGGCCACGGGGCCGCCTAATTGGGTCAGTCTGGCTTCCCATCCATGCCCCATGCCCCATGCTGCCCCCATCTCCTGTCCAAGGTTCCAATCTAGTCCAGAAACCGTTTCTAATCCGTAAAAGGGAGCCATGGCCGCATAGATGGCTCGTAACGGCGTAAAACCGGCTGCCCATTGGGTGACGGACACTCCAGCCCATGTCTGTCCCAACTCTCCCGACGCCACGACCTCGCCCCCCAGTAACCACAACACGAGTATCAATGCTGTCATTGCTAAAGTTTGAAACGATTTTTCTCGCCACAGAGCCAGTGTGGATCCGAGACTACCTGCCACCAAAGCCGCTGCAAGAGTGACCCCCACGACACGGGCAACTTGAATGTAAGAAACGCCACCCAGTAGGGTAATCAGCATCAGCAAACCAATCGCTGCGACAATCAACACCAACACTCCCAGCATGCTGGCCAAGAGTTTACCCAACACCAATTCAGAGTTGGTCAAATTTGTCATCAGCAACAGATCGAGTGTCCGGCGGTCTTTTTCCTGGGCCACAGCCGACGCGGTTAGGAGTGCTGAAAAGGCAATGGCCATCGCCAGTTGCAACGGAGCAATGACCGCAAACACGGCTGAGCCAAAGCGTGACAGGTCACCCAAGCTACGCACTTCCTGAGATCCAATCAGAATCAACCATGCAGTCAGCACCAATCCAAACAGGGCGGCTACGTACAAGGCGCGCGAGAAAAAAAGTTGCCAACCTCGCGGTATGGTCACAATTTCACGTGTAAATACCGGCCCTACGAACAAAATACCTCACCCTATTCATGGTTTTCTCAAGGCAGCCAGTCGACTCAACCCCACGCTGGCGTACTGCCAGTATATCAATCCCACCTCGGCCTCGTAGCAGAATGTTTTATGAAATATCCGGGCTAGCTACCGTGACCGTTAAATCCTGGCTCGATTTTTCAACAAATCCTCAGTTTTGAGCATCTCCCCGGCTTTACCCCTCGGTGGTTGGAATAGATAATTAAAATACCGGTAGTTCATTTATTTGTCACCAATTCGACACGATGTGAGTTTGCGAAGTATGAATAACCGGTGTTACAGCCAACCACTGAGCCGTAAATAATGGCGTGCCGTAATCAATAGCTCACCCTACGTCCCGAGGATTTCCTATGCATTTATCCACTTCCAAGATCTCCCTGGCAAGTTCGTATTCTCTTTATTTACGGGCCCTTCAGCAGATTTCCACGTTCCAGCAGCCTCAGCGTCTGACGAATTGGGGAGTCCTTGCCTCAGTGTTGTCGCTCTTGGCATTACTACCGTCCTCGGTTTCCGCTCAACAAAACAATACAGCCCTATCAAGGTTGACCACCGAAGTGCTAATCGGCCGTGCCGTTTCGCTTTCGAATCAAAGCTATCCAGATATCGAAAATGCCATCCAAAGGTTCCGAAATAACGATATTCAGGGGGCCCTGTTATTTCTAGAAAAGGCTTCTAAAAAGCATCCCAATCTGCCCCCAGTGGAAGTCACGATGGCAAAAATGCAAACTCTGAAACGTAATAGCAAAGCAGTGCGTGTGCTATTAGAAAGTGCGGCTGTCAAATATCCTAGCGATCCAGAAGCCTTTTTGATTCTGGCCGATCAGGCGTTTGCTGGAGGACGAACCACCGAAGCGAGCGCTCTATTTGAAAAATCAGACGCCATGAACCAACAATTCGATAAAAATGCAAAGCGCAAACGATCTTTTGTGATCCGGATACTGGCCGGTCGAGCTGCGGTGACAGAACGCCGTCAACAGTGGCAGCAAGCAGCAAAGCTACTAAAAGAATGGGTAGAGCTTGATCCTGAAAACACAACCGCCCACCAACGTTATGGAATCGTATTGTTTCGCCTGAAGAAAACGTCTGAGGCCTATGAACAATTTATCAAGTCACGAGAAGGCAATTCCAAGGCACAGAATCCCGATATACTTATGGGCAAGCTGTACGCCCAAAAGGGAGACAAGATCCAGGCTCGTAAAGCTTATGAAAAAGCTTATGCTGAAGAAAAATCCAACCTAATTACCACTCAGGCCTATGCGGAATGGTTGATTCAGGATGAAAAGCTGAACGAAGCGGAAAATGTAATTCTCGAAGTGCTGAAACAAGACCCCGAGTCGATTCCATCTCTGACTATTTCGAGCATCATTTCCCTGATGAATGGCAAATCAGATCAGGCCGAGAAGACGCTACAGAAGATACTCACCTTTGCCCCTTCCAACGCTACTGCCATAAATTTATTGGCCCAATTGCTTATTGAGCGTAACGACCAATCCGCACAAGAACGAGCCCTCAGTTACGCACAGAACAATGCGAGACAATTCCCCAATAGTAGCCAGTCAAACATTACACTGGCCTGGGTCTATTACAAGCAGGGGCATCTCCAACAAGCCCAAAGCGCTCTGAATGCTGGCTTGCAACGAGGAGGCCTAACGATGGACTCCACTTACCTGGTTGCCAGGCTTATGGCCGAGCAGGGCAGAAACGAACCGGCTATCCAGGCGTTGACGCAAGTGGTCGACAAAAATGGGCTGTTTGTTCACCGCAAAGAGGCCCAAGAACTACTCACCAAACTGCAGGCGGAGAAATAATAAAAAAAGGTCAAGGCAAGTCGATCCGTCGTCCTGCCATGACCTTTATCCTGAAGCAAAACACCTGCGTGTTTCGCCCTCCCGTAAGCTTTATAACTACTGTATCGACGGGAACCCATGTACTCTTCAGTCTAATTTTAGTGAATTTTCCTCTCAGTTAGTTCGTTATTTATTTATCGGTCAATCCTACCGCGAATGCCACCGGAGTATAATACGATGTCCCACTCAGTTGATCGTCGATCATTTCTGCAGCGATGTGCATTAACCTCAGCTGGTGCAGCGATCGGCTGGACTGATCCACACATACTGACTGGGACCGCATTCAATGGGACTGGATCAACTGGGACCGGAAAAGCCCTGGCTATCGGGCCGATTGTTCGCAATAAACTTCCGAAATTCAAGTTCAGTCTCGCAGCCTACAGTTATCGGTCGCTCCTAAAAGGTAAGCAACCGGCCTTGACTCTGTTCGATTTCATTGATGACTGCGCTCGCATGGGTCTGGAAGGCACCGAACTCACCTCCTACTATTTCCCAACCCCTCCAACTTCTGCCTACCTACACCAACTTCGTCAAAGGTGTTTTCGTCTTGGACTGGACGTTTCGGGAACCGCAGTCGGCAACAATTTTGGAGTCGCTTCAGCCACGGAGTTACGGAATCAAATCGATGACGTGAAACAGTGGATCGAACATGCGGCCACTCTGGGTGCGCCGGTCATACGTATTTTTGCGGGCCATGCACCGGATGGTGCAGATGGCCACCAGACCCATACCCAAATGATTGCAGCGATCGAAGAATGCTGTGAGTATGCGGGGCGTCACGGAGTGTTTCTCGCTTTAGAAAATCATGGTGGTCCCACCAGTACGGCTCGAGGACTACTTGCTCTGGTCCACGATGTTCAGAGCCCATGGTTTGGTGTAAACCTTGACACAGGCAATTTCCACTCCGACGATATCTATGGCGACTTGGCTCTCATCGCTCCCTATGCACTGAACGTTCAAGTAAAAATCACCATTTCTGGCCCCAGTAAAAAGGCTAAGCCCACCAATTTCGGACGCTTGGCCAATCTGCTACGTGACACAGACTACCGGGGCTATGTAGTACTGGAGTACGAAGAAAAAGAAGATCCGCGCCAAGCATGCCCTAAATATATCGACCAACTTCGAGAAGCATTTGCCTGATCGCAACAGATGGTTGATGAAATACTGGGCCAACATCTATGGAACACCAACAAACCCTGAAGGAGCTTGCCGACCAAACTGCCCAAGATTTCCAAAATCACTTTGGACGTGCGGCAAGATGGATTGCGACTGCGCCCGGACGAGTTAATCTGATTGGTGAGCATATCGACTACAACGATGGCTATGTACTACCCATGGCCATTGAACGCTATGTCGTCATTGCCGCAGACGAGCCTTCTCTTAAATCGCCTCACAATGTCGTTCGCGTTTTCAGTAAACTCATTGAGAGGCAGCAAGAATTTTCCTTGGATGACTTACCTACGGGTACTGCCCCCCATTCTGCTAACCTGGAGTCTGCTAACCTAGCTTCGAGTAACCCGACATCGGCCGACCTATCGTCAACCCCGTCGTTATCGAAATGGGCCCGGTACATTCGTGGAACCATCACGACCATGGCCAATTCTGGAATACGAGTTGCCGGGTTCGATGCAATGATCGGTTCCAATGTACCATTGGGAGGCGGATTGTCGAGCAGTGCGGCCTTGGAGGTAGCCACAGCGACTTTATTGGAAGGGATATCGGGCCAACAACTTGATCCGGTCGCCAAAGCACTTGCCTGCCAACTAGCAGAACATGAAGCGGTTGGAGTCCCTTGCGGGATAATGGATCAATTCAGTTCCACACTATGCCAGGCGAATTACCTGATGTTGCTTGATTGCCGCAGCCAGAAGATCGAAATGATTCCACTCACAGATCCGGAGATTACGGTACTCATTATCGACAGCAATGTAAAACACGAGCTCACCGGAAGTGAGTATTCCCAGCGCCGTAGCCAATGCGAAGAAGCAGCTAAAGCGCTGGGAGTTGTTTCATTGCGTGATGTCACTCTTGAACAACTGGAGCAATCCAAATCAACGCTTGACGCATTCCTCTACCCACGAGTCCGACATGTGGTAAGTGAAATCGAACGTACACGTCTGGCTGCAGATGCCATCCAGCGAGGTGCGTGGGACGAGGTCGGCCAGCAGATGATCGCCAGTCATGTGTCACTGCGTGACGACTATCAGGTCAGTTGCAAGGAACTCGATATCCTTGTTGATTTGACCCTGGAACTTGGACCCACCCAGGGAGTCATTGGAACCCGCATGACAGGAGGTGGTTTCGGTGGTTGCACAGTGTCGCTGGTACGCACCGAACAGGTCGACCAAGTGGCTACGACTTTGGCAAGCCGTTACCAGAGCAAGGTAGGCATCGAAGCCATCCCTTTCACGACCCGACCTGCGCGCGGAGCGTACATGATAAAAAGGGGTTCATCGTAGAGATTGAACCACTCACGGTAGCCACCTATTTTGGTGAAAAACCATAAAGAAAGCAGGCAATGTCCCCGAAGAGACCTTGCCTGCTTCCAATACGGGCCACCACATGTTGCACCTTACTCCCCAGTAAGCACAGCCACAGGTAGCACTCGATTTGTTCACTGTGGAAACATGGGTTACACCAGGCCTTTGTCAAGTTGTTTATTAGCCGGAACTCGCCTGTGCCGTACCAATCGTACCACTTAGGGGTAACTGCCCCGATTCATACGGCCGTCGGTGTTCTGATGGCCCTTGGTTTGTTGCTGTGCTTGCCCAAATTTCGAGGCACCACGCTGGTGGCACCCTGTCTATGGGCCATTCTCTCTGCTTTCGCCATCGCTGCAGGAGATGCATGGATAGGAGGCGCCGCGACTGCCCAAACTACCTATCGTTTTTGGCAACCCGTGATTCAATATGCATCCGCCTGCACAAGCTTTTGCCCTGTAATGGCCGTATTAGGTGCAAAACGGCCGCAAGATGGTCCCTGGCAATGGATTGTGCTGTCACTTTGGATTGTGCTAGTCCTGCCTGCCCTGCAGTTTATCTTGCTGCCCGCTGGACCACGATTTGAACTGTTTGTCGCCTGGAAAATTTTCTTGATCGGTCTGATGTCACTAGGATTGCTCAACTGGCTCCCCACCAAATATTGGCTGGCTGGCTGCTGCTTCAGTGCTGGACAATTGGCCCTATTTTGGGAAACTTTGACGGCAACGCCTGCAGTTGGCCCACTTTCGTCGGGCACCTCCCATTTCTGGTACTCGCTGGGGAGCTGGCTTTTTTTTGCTACGTTCGTGCTCGTTACCCTGATTTCAGCCCTTTCTATGAAAGAGATACCCACGGACCAGCCAACTCAGGAAGGGCCCGATAGCCAAGGTGATTTAAGCCCGTTGAATAGACGCTGGCTTGAATTTCGTGATCGGTATGGCTCTTTTTGGGGACTTCGAATCTTACAGCGAGTCAACCAAACTGCTGCAATCAGCCTGTGGCCAGTACGACTGCAATGGTGGGGATTTGAAGCACTCAAACCGGGAAAAGACCAGACCTTAACCCTTGCACAAATCACCGATATCAACCGGACTTTCAACACCCTTCTCCGCCGGTTTTTGTAACCTATGCTTGCGTGGTGTTAGCCCGCATATTTCACCCGTTTCTGCTACGGCGTTCCAAGTCCTTCCGTGGCTGCGTTATGTTTCGGTCCGCGATCCTCAAAGTGTAAAAAGCAGAAGTCCGACTTCGGCAGATGCCTTCGGGCCAGGAGTGCCAGCAATTTTGACAAGCAAATGCTCTCCAAAATGGACATGGGTGGCATCGGTCACCGAATGATGGCCCATGAAATGAAAAAAATGTTGCCAGCTTACCGAAGCTGATCGAAGTTGCCGTACATATGGGCTGCAGTACTAAGCCGCTGGAAATTTCAGGTTGAACAGGCTGAAAATCTCGTCGCGTGACAAGCCGGAAGATTTGGATCCGGGTTTGGCGGGTTTCGACTCGGGATCAAACACCGAATGAAATAGTTCGCGTTTCTCTTCCAATACCTGGTCGATGCGTTGTTCAATCGTCCCCATGGCTAGAAAACGGGTAATTGTTACTGGCGCTGTTGTTCCCACCCGATGTACCCGGTTAATCGCCTGATCTTCCACCGCCGGATTCCACCAGCGATCAAACAGGAATACATAGCCGGCAAACTGCAGGTTGAGTCCCACACTGCCAGCACCGTAGCTCATCAACAGAACATGATGGTTCGGATCGCTACGAAATTGCTCAATAACATTTTCCCGCTTGCGAAAGGGTATCTTGCCGTGATACTCCAACGGACCATATTCACTTAGGCCATCCCGCAGTTGCTCGATGGTACGTACCCACTGACTGAAAACTATTGCCTTACGGCCACTGGCGACACATTCCTCCAAATCGGCCCGCAGCCGATCGAATTTGACACTGGCGCCTGTGAGTGGATCGAAATTGCAGATTTGTTTCAGTCGTAAAACCAATTCGAAAACATGTTGGATTGTTAATTCTTGCTGCAAGTCGTTCAAACGCACGACACCTTCGTTCTCCGCCAATTGGTAGGAAGTTAACTGCTCGGGAGTAAGCACAACATGGGCATCTCGGTAAAGCTTAGGGGGCAAGTCGGTCAGCACCTGATCCTTGGTGCGTCGCAGCACGTAATCGTCCACAGCAGTGCGCATAGTTGCCGCTTTCATTTGTGGACGCAGGCATCCCGGGGAGACAAAATCAAATATCCCAACCAGATCTTCGGTACTATTTTCAATCGGAGTACCCGTCAATGCCCAGCTACGCTTCCGGGGCACTGAACAGATGACATGATTGGTCGTACCTGTACGATTTTTTATCCGTTGAGATTCATCTAAGATCATCACATCCAAGGCCGGATCAAGAGCTGCAACCTGTCGATGGTCACGCACGAGTGATTCATAATTTGCCAACAGTACACCTTCGGTGGCATGCTGCCACAGCCAATGTCGGCGTGATTGGTTTCCCTCCACGATCGTCACGGGCAACTCGGGTGCCCACAGAGTGAATTCTCGTTGCCAATTGCTGATCAGTGGTTTGGGGCAGACCAACAGTGTCCGGCGTATCTGCCCCTGACTGAACAACAATCGCAATGCGGTAATCGCCTGCATTGTTTTTCCCAGACCCATTTCATCCGCCAATATGGCTTCATGTCTCGGGTAGAGAAAAGCGATTCCATCCATTTGATAACCGAACGGAAGAAAGGGAAAACGGAGCGACTCCATCTCCAACAATGTTTCCAGCGGCGGTTGCAGCAGATAATACAACCGATCTTCCAGCTTTACCACATCCTGGGGTGGTCGTACTCGCGTAAGCGTTGGTGGCTTACTATTTTCCCTTGCTTCTGAGAATACAATTCCCCCATCCATGCCTGCCCGATTTGTCTGCTTCGCAATGCTACCTACGACCGACAATTCGCCACTGCCTGGCCCACCCAATGACTGCAGACGGCACGCTTCCTGGCCTTCTGGAAAAAGGCAGCCGGTAGTCCGCACTTGTAATGGTGGCAACAATACGGAATAGGATTCAGGTCTGGCTATGGTTAAGTCGATGCGTGTCGATTGACCGCTACCTAGTTCCAGTTGCTGCCGACGGTGTGACATTACATGCGGGGCAACAAACTGAAGTTCGGCTGCCGATAAGGAATATGCCGGCGACAGAGGCAACGCTGGAGAAGATTCGTTTTTCATATTGATCAGGCCGCAATAGAGCCAGCACTCGTTCCCTCATCCCCTATGGCGGAGATGCGTTGAGCCTCGAGTATGGCTTCACGAATACGTTGAAATGGTTCCAGCAAATCAATATGTTCCACCAAAGGTGTCAGTTGCTGCCTAAGTTGTTCAACTTGCCAGTTGCAAGTCGAAGTTCCATAGAGCTGCCAGTTGCCTAACTCCAAACGGGGGACTGACTCTTCTATATTACAATCCGTAGAAGACTCTCCTTGATTAGGACCCATTTTCCTTTCAACACAAGCCACCACTCCTTGCTGATACAGCGAGAGGTTCAACATCTCAGGGTAATCGGTCAATACGGCCTGCACAGGCAACTTTGCCTGCCTTACCAGAGTACGGCCAATGACCTCGCCCAACAGGTGAGACTGCAAAGTAGGGCCGTAGAGAATTTGCTGGGCTCGAGTCGGCTCGATAGGTGTGGTGCAGTGGAATTCCAAAGGACGTCCTAACTGCGAGAGGAGCAAGTATCCACCAAACCATCCATGCGCTGGATCCTCCAGCGCCGTCAAGAAACCTATTGCAGCTAAGGAGTTACCGTTCGCGGCATCCATACAGTAGATCCTGAGGTGATTGACTTATCCGAATGAACAGTCCGCTAGCAGTTGTCTGAAAATTCACATGATTATCCTATCAGCCGATGTTATCCCATCGGGAACCGCACCTGCCAGACTTTACACGAAACTATTTGAAGTCCAGCGCTAGCAATTCACTTCGATTTTGAGTAGACTGGACCAAAGTGCAAGGCGAGTTGGAAGCCTGTGCATGCTAGTGTCTGGTCAAACCTTACTTTTTGGGTAGCCGCAGCCATAAGTACTGGCAGGGCAGCGGTTTATTTGTGCGTCGGTTTATTTGTGCGTCAACCCAAAAAAAAATTTGACAAAGCACTATCACGGCATTGCATTGGCGACATCATGTTTCGTTGTCACGTTCGGAGTGTGCTGCCACGCTCAGAATGTACCCACGCTTTAAATATGCCTGGGGACGTCTAAGAAAAAAGACTGGAAAGGAATTTCGCTTCGATGTCAGAAAGCCGCCAACCTGTTCCAAGAAACCGGCCCGATACTGAAACGAGAGCTTCTGGGTCTGGGCAAAATCCCACGATATTCTCGCAAGTCGATGTCACTGCTGGCAGTGCCGCTCAGACACCCACGGACTTCCGCTATGAGCAGACTGAAATACTCCGCGAAGTGCTGGCAGCCCAGGACCGAACTAACGAGATTCTCGAAGAACTAGCCACTGTGATGGCCGGTGCGCAAAAACAACGGATGCAAGAATTGCATCAGTGGAAGCAGGCCAACCCGCGATTGGCGAAGACATGTCGCCAAGCCGCCGAATCGCTCAGCCGCGTACAAATCGAGTACTTGGAGCGAATCACCGATGAAATCGATGAAAATGGCGAAGACATGATCGATGGCGAATTTATGCTCAACGAATTTGTCGATCGCTTTGGCCCTCGACTGGCACACCTCAACGGTGTCATCCAAGTGCTTGCTCAACTCAGCAGTACTGGTAATCCCACCAATACGCAGTCCTAAATCATCCAATGACCGCGTCTACAAGCATCCAATGACCGTGTCTACAAGCATCCAATGACCGTGTCTACAGCCGCGCCCGCAACCAAAGAAGCCATCGCTGCAGGGCGTGCAGCTTTGGATGCACACACGGTTCGCACCGTTGAGTGGCACTTTCACGATACCACCGGTTGCCCTTTCTGGCTGGAAGCAAAGTCGAAACTACCGTTTGATCCCTTGACCGAAATTCGTTGTTTCGACGATCTAAAAAAATTCGATCCATTCCAGGATGAGTGGCTGCGAGGTGGACCTGTTCGACGTTGGGTACCTCAGGGGTTGGCGGACCGTCCGGTCTACGTATTTGAAACAGGTGGCACCACCGGCGTGCCCAAAAGCCGTATCGCAATTAACGATTTTCGCACTGACTACTCTCTGTTTAGTGAAACGCTCCCGGACCAATACTTTCCTACCGGAGCCAATTGGTTAATGCTGGGCCCCTCTGGGCCACGACGACTCCGGTTGGCAGTCGAGCATCTGGCCCAACATCGGGGGGGCATCTGCTTCTGTATCGATTTGGACCCGCGCTGGGTAATCAAGCTGTTGAAGCAAGGGCAGATGGAACAAGTCGAAGCCTACAAACGGCACTGCATCGATCAAGCCATCACCATCCTCACCGCTGACCACGAGGTGAGCTGTATGTTTGGCACCCCGAAACTGATTGAAGCCCTCTGCCTGGAACTGGAAGCGCGAGGCACAAGTCTTGCGGCATCTGGGATCACAGGAATTTTTTCAGGTGGCACGGAGTTCACACCCCAATGGACTCGATTTTGCGTCGAAGAGCTCTTTGGTGGGCCACCGGATGTCAGCGGCATTTACATGACTCCCACGTACGGCAACACCCTCATGGGGTTGGCCTGTTCCAAGCCGGTAACCGCGCTAGAGAAATATAAAATCAGCTATTACGCGCCCCAACCTCGAGCCACAATCGAAGTGGTCGATTTTGACGACACCGACCGCATTGTAGAATTTGGCCAAACAGGCCGAGTCAAACTAACCACACTCACGCAAGAATTTTTTGTCCCCGGCTTTCTGGAAAGAGACGAAGGCGAACGTGAGCAACCCTGCGAACGCTACCCGTGGGATGGAGTTAGCGGGGTAAGACCATTTCACCGGTTGGCTGAGGCTACCACCGTGGGAGTCTATTGATGCTCACGTTGCCAGCCATCCGTTGGGGAGAGCCGTACGAATCGCTCGACGTTGAGGAAGTCTCGCATTTTCTCACGGACGAACCGGTAGCCCGCGTAAGTCTTGTAAGTGGAGGCATCGTTCGTCGAGACGCCAAACATGCCTCGCGTGCTCGTGCGGCCCTGCTAAAAATGAGCCCAAGCGAATTGATTGCCTGCTGTCAGCGGGCCGGTGAATTGTTTGAGTCGAGTACGCTGCCGGTTGGTGATTCGCAGCAATCACCTCAGCAATTCGTCCAACTGCAATCGGCGACCACCGGCATGCCCATCACGATGTGCGAAGGGAACCTACAAAAGAATGCCTTCGTTCTCAAAAATATCGAACCGATTCTGGATGCTCTCACTCGAGGTCTCGACCTGAATATTCTGGCGCGCGGCTACGGTGAGGAGGCACGTGGTGTCACAGTTAGCTACCAGCCGCAAACGACCGCACTGGGAGCGGTTTTGCCTTCAAATTCTCCTGGCGTCCATACCCTCTGGCTGCCTGTCATCCCACTGCAAGTTCCTTTGGCTCTCAAGCCAGGCTCCCAGGAACCATGGACACCCTACCGTATTTGTGCGGCCATGGTCGCGGCCGGTATCCCCGCCGAAGCTATTTCTCTCTATCCGGGCGCAGGTAACGATGTGGGCAGTGCGCTGCTGGCCAGCTTTCGCCGCAGCATGATTTTTGGTGGCCCCGATACAATTCGCCAGTACGAATCCAATCTCAAAGTGCAAGTCCATGGTCCTGGCTACAGTAAAATATTATTAGGCGATGATGTGGTCGACGACTGGCCCGAGTACCTGGACCTGATGGTCGAGAGTGTCAGCCGTAATGGAGGACGCAGTTGCATCAACTGTTCGAGCATCTATGCTTCACGCCATAGTCGCGAGATTGCAGACGCCATCTCCAACCGACTGGGCCCCGTACAAGCCTTACCCCCAGACAACCCTGAAGCCACGTTAGCTGCTTTCACCACAGCAAGCGTGGCCGCCGCGGTGTGGCAGGCCATCGAACGCGATTTGGAAGATCCACACACCACGCACATGACGGAACCACATGGCCCACGCCTGATTGAACACCCGCGCTGCGCGTATCTGCTCCCCACCATCGTCCATTGTGACTCCCCCGATTCACCCGCGGCCAATCGTGAATACATGTTTCCAATGACCAGTGTAGTGGCTTGCACGCAACAAGAAATGATATCCCGAATCGGCTCCACTTTGGTCTGCACAGCCATCACTGAAAACCAAGGCTGGCGGCGAGAACTGTTGGAGTCGAACACCATCGACCGACTCAACCTGGGCCCCATCCCCACCCCACAACTCAATTGGTACCAACCTCATGAAGGAAATTTGGTAGAGTTTCTCTACCGGAGCAGGGCAGTACAGGTAGCGGATAATGGGTAACGGACAATGGGTAACGGGTGACGGACAGTTCTTGAATCTAGCTGCATCCTGTAATCCAAAATCTGATACCTGATACCTGATACCTGATACCTGATACCTGATACCTGATACCCTCGCTTAACAATCGAAAAGTTACTATTGAGACATTACCTTCCACGATGACACCATTCGACTTTCAGTTGCCTACGCGAATTCTTTTTGGGCCGGGGAAAATTGCCTCATTAGGCGAAGTGGCTGGTAAATTATTAACCGGTATTCAGACAAAGGACGTTCAGGGCAACGGACGGGTGCTGGTGGTTAGCGATCCGGGTGTTGTGAAAGCTGGGCATGCCGAGCGCGGAATCGATGCCTTACGGCAAATCGGTTTAATCCCAGAACTCTTTGACCAGGTCGAGGAGAACCCGACCACAACCCATGTCACAGCAGGATTAGATGTGGCACGGGATTTCCAACCCGAATTGATTATTGGCTTGGGAGGTGGCAGTTCGATGGACTGTGCGAAGGGGATTAATTTCCTATTTTCGTGCGGTGGACAGATGCAAGACTACTGGGGAGTGAATAAGGCCACTGGACCACTACTGCCGATGATTGCCGTCCCCACCACAGCTGGCACGGGCAGCGAAACTCAGTCCTTTGCCCTCATCTCCGATGCCAACACCCACGCCAAAATGGCTTGTGGCGACCACCGCGCGGCCTTTCGCGCAGTTCTACTCGATCCGGAACTTACCCTTACCCAACCAGCTCAAGTCACCGCCTTGACTGGATTCGACGCCATGGCTCATGCAGTCGAAACGTACGTAACCAATCGGCAAAATCCCATCTCGCGTTGCTTCAGCCGAGAGGCCTGGCGGCACTTGGCAGCCAATTACTTGCCCGTGTTGCATGAACCCGAAAAAATCGAAACTCGAGCCAACATGCAGTGGGGCGCATGCCTGGCAGGCCTGGCTATTGAAAATTCCATGCTGGGAGCCGCCCATGCGCTGGCCAACCCGTTGACGGCGAACTTTGGAATCGCCCATGGACAGGCCGTGGCCTTCATGCTCCCCGCAGTTGTACGTTATAATGGGCATCACATCGACGGACAGTACCATGAGCTGCTGTCCGTAACACCGCAACTTGTAAATAGTCGAACCACGGCCACCGATGCCTTGGCTGACTTTCTAACGATGGCACGGGAGGAAGCTGGCTTGGCTGGTACACTGGAAAGCTGTCGGATACCCCAAAAGCAATTGCCCGAACTGGCCGCGGATGCTGCCCAGCAGTGGACCGGCACTTTCAATCCTGTACCGCTGAGTGTCGATAATTTCCAGCTATTGTACGAGCAGGTGTATTGTTGAGGATCAAGCAAATGAAAAAATCAAAACACCATCGACACATTCTATTTCTATCTCTGATTGAAACAATGTGGCGTATCCCACTCTTGGCAACATTATTACTCGCGTTGCCCCTCACGCCCGCCCAGGCCGACTGGCCACTGGTTCGTGGTGACGCGCAAGCCTCCGGCACCGCATCTTGCACATTGCCTGCCAATCCAAAGGTGATGTGGAAGTTTTCACGACCTGAAGCGGGATTCGAAGCGACTGCTCTGCTGGTTAACGGCATCCTCTACGTAGGAGATACCGAAGGCACTTTTTATGCATTTCGTCTCTCCGATGGAAAACTTGCGTGGGCTGAGTCCTTCAAAGAAAGCGGCTTTCTCGCGGGCGCCGCCTACGCGAACAAGTGCCTGATTGTCTGCGACCTGTATGGTGTGGTGCGCTGTCTGGCGTCCGATACGGGTGAGCTCCTCTGGAAACAGGAAACGGATGCAGAGATTTACGCCGCACCCAATGTGATCGAAGATCAGGTTCTTGTCACCACCGAGTCGGGCGACTTACTGACGTTTCAATTCGATACAGGAGAACCATCATGGAAATTCCACATCGAAGCACCGCTCCGTTGTTGGCCAGCAGTTGCTAAAGGCCGGGTTTTGCTAGCTGGCTGTGATGAACGGTTGCATGCGGTGGATAGTACCACAGGGCAGGAATCCGGGGGCATCGATATTGCAGGTCCCACAGGATGCACACCTGCATTATTAGGAAATCACGTTTACTTCGGCACCGAGCTGGGTATTTTTTATGCGATGCACGCTTCCACTATGCAAATGGCCTGGCAATTCCATGACCCAAAGCGCAGCCACCCTATCCGCACGGCTGCCGCTATCAACGAGCATATCGTTGTGTTTGGCAATCAGGGAAAACAAGTCTATGCGCTCCATCCGGACTCTGGCGAGTTACTTTGGCAATTTGCAGCTCGTAGTCGTGTGGAAAGCTCACCGGTCATCGTGAACGACCGTGCCTGGGTTGCCACCCGGCGCGGGCGTCTCCATGCGCTCGATCTTAAGACGGGCAAATCCGTATGGCGATACGATGCGGGAGGTGGTTTCATTGCTTCCCCCGCAGTAGCAGACCAACGATTGGTCATCGGCAACGAAGATGGAACGCTGTACTGCTTTGGAGAGAAGAGTGGACTGTAGGGTTCTATTCGCCTCACCGCAGCAGCTTGGAAATGTTTCCAAATGCGCAAGTTGTTGCTGTCGAGGAGCCTATCCGTATCAAAATTTGATCCTCAAGAATACCGACTACGAACCTGAGAGCTCCGAAGTATCTTTAGGTGACGTATGGAACTCTTTTGCATTGGCATCCACATCAATTGCTTGCATGTTCTCGTCGCAGTGATAAAATGACTACCGGCGTGGCGTGCGTGACGAGTTATTTAGGACACCAGAAGGGTTGGGAGGTTCTTATGAGTCGGCAATCACATCACGACTGGTTTGTTGCAAACACCCGTCGCAAGCCCGCGCGTCGACGAAGGAGGAGGGAGCGAGCAAATGGTGGCTATCGTCGTTGTTTGCACCTGGAGCAACAGGAAGACCGACGGTTGCTGACCACCTTCACGGTGACAAACCTCGCGACAGCGGCGTTGGCAGTCTTCCGGAACGTGTCGACAAGGCAAATCTGACAGCTGGTCCCGACGTCATCAACTTCGCCGCGTCTCTGGCTGGTGGCACGATCAGCTTGAATTCGTCCGAGATTCCGATCACTGACGATCTGACCATCATCGGTCCCGGGGCTGATCAGCTCACAATCCAAATGACGATCCCTCGGCGCATCTTCACCATCGACAATGGCGGCTTCTTTAACGACCTGGACATCGAGATCTCGGGTTTAACGCTGACCGGAGGAAATGCTCAAGATCCTGGCGGCGCGATCTTTACACGGGAGAATCTCACGATCGAAGACGTCGTGATCATGGGCAATACGTCGGCTGCCGAAGGTGGGGCCATCTACGCGGAAACAGCAAACGTAACAATCGAGCGCTCTACCGTTTCCGGCAACACCGCCAGCGGCACTGGCGGGGGCATCCACTTTGCGACTGGCCAACTCGACATCAGCGAAAGCACGTTTGCCGGCAACGATGCCCTCGTATCCTATGGAATCTCAAGCTACGGCGGTGGAGTCTTCGTTGAAGGCACTGAAATATGCGGGCTAGCCATCGGCTACACCATCGGGCTATTCCAAAACTGTGCACGTAACCCGAACCATCCAATTGAGCAGAGATGGTGGATAACGGAGTGATTTAACGACGACTAACGGTTTGAATCTAGCGTTTTCAGTTTGAGTATGAAACAATGAACCAAACGGAGTCACTTTCCATCCTCCCAACTAGCGTCTATCCCTATGTCCACCGAAACCACCAAAACTGAAGTTGGTAGTTACTTTATCAGTAATTATCCTCCTTTTTCGCAATGGACAGCCGATCAGTTGCCAGCGGTTCGCACAGCCATGGCAAGCCCGCCTGCCGATGTGCCCTTGGGACTCTATTTGCATATCCCCTTTTGTCGAAAACGGTGCAAGTTTTGCTACTTCAAAGTTTTTACCGACCGAAACTCAGAACAGATTGAACGCTACCTCGCGGCTTTATCGCGCGAAATCGAGCTGGTCAGCCAGTTGCCAGTGATGGGAGATCGACCATTTCGATTTGTCTATTTTGGTGGTGGAACTCCCTCTTTTTTAAGTGGGCGACAGCTACAGCGTCTGGTAAACCGTTTGCAGGCCAACATTCGTTGGGATCAGGCCGAAGAGGTTACGTTTGAATGCGAACCGGGAACTCTAAGTGAAGCCAAGGTCCATCTTCTGCGCGAACTGGGAGTCACCCGTTTAAGTCTGGGAGTCGAACATTTTGATGACACGATTCTGCGGGAAAATGGTCGCGCTCATGAATCGATGGAAATCGAGCGGGCTTGGCCTTGGATTGAATCGGCCAAGTTCCTCAACACCAACATCGACTTGATCGCAGGGATGGTTGGCGAAACCACCGAAAAATGGCAGGAAACCGTACAACGGGCCCTGCAACTAAACTCCGATAGTGTCACCATTTACCAAATGGAGTTGCCTTACAACACGGTCTACTCCAAGGATATTCTTGGCAATCAAATCGAAACTCCCGTAGCCGACTGGCCCACCAAACGAGATTGGGTGGAGTACGCTTTCGGTCAATTCGCTGAGGCCGGGTATCACCAGTCCAGTGCCTACACCATGGTAAAGGATCCTAAGTCTGTTCATTTTAGCTACCGCGACCATCTATGGCGTGGTTGCGATTTACTGGCAACCGGCATCGCCAGTTTTGGCTCTGTCTCCGGTGTTCATTATCAAAATGAACACGAATGGGAATCCTACTGCACTCCTCTAGAGTCAGGCCAACTCCCCTTGCAACGGGGGCACCAACTTACCTCTCACCAGGCCTTGGTGCGTGAAACCATTTTGCAACTCAAGCATGGCCACCTCAACCGAGAGTACTTTCGTAATAAATTCAACGTAGACATTGCCGAACATTGGAGCAACATTTGGGAACAGTACCAGCAGGCGGGGTTCGCGGTAGTGCAAGAGCAACAGATCGTGCTCTCCAACAAGGGCCTGCTCCAAGTGGACGGCCTGTTACCGGCCTTCTTTGAATCCGAGCACCAGGAAGTTCGATACACATAAAATGGGTGAGCCACTCTATTTTGCAATGGGCGAGTATCGGGCGAAGATTCCTTCTGACCGTCAGTATGCCCTCAATCATATGTGGGCCCAAGCCAGCGCTGGCCACGCCCTCCGTTTTGGATTTTCTGCCTACGCGGTGCGATTACTGCAAGACGTTTATTTTTTGGAATGGCTGGTTCCTCCGGGAACTCTCCTCGCCGAGAAGCAGGAAATAGGCCAGATCGAAAGCCAGAAGGCAGAAGCTTCTCTCTACACACCCTGTGCTGGCAAAATGGTACAGTTCAATGAAACCTTGTTGCGGGATCCTTCGGCCATCAATGTCGACAAGTATGAGACTGGATGGTTGTTTGAAATGGCCGATACCCTGGATGACTTGCTTACGCCTGAGCAATATCTTCAGCATCTCACCAAAGTCTGGGAAGTCACCCAACAAACCATCAGAGGGCAAATGAATGGATAAAATAGGCCCTGTTGTTAGGCGCTAGTTGCTGGAAAATATGCAGTCTATCGAATAGAATGGGGGCTCTTACATCCAAAACTAGCACAAGTTGTTTCCTGGGATTAAAATGGCCAATCGCCTTACTGTTGTTGTTTCCCAAAGTCGTAGCCCGCACCCTAAAAAGCGAGCTTTGGAAGAACAACTGGTCATGCAACTGCTGGACCGTCAAAATATTGAAGTCAATTTAACCGCCCACCTCTACGACCTGCCAGCAAATAGCACCGACATGCTCTGCCTCGCAGGCCTCTCTGGCGATCTGGTCGTGTGCAGTTGGCTCTACCCTCGGGCGGCAAGATGGATTCTGGATCGCAATGGAATCTTAGGCCAGGAAGGATCCTCGTTACTTAAGGCGGTCGGCGAAGACGAAGAATCGCCTGAAGACGAAGGGCAGCAAGATGTTTTCGAAGAAGAGAAAGTCCGTGTGATAAGCCAACGCACACTGCCTTCCCGCCATATCTACTGCCTGGATCTAAGGGCCCATGACTCTGCCGAAATCTACCTCGAGGAAATTGAACGGATCTTCTCCGAGCAGAAAACACAAGTTCTCGAATTGGGCGATTGGATTCAAGGAAATCCCAGACCAGAACAGATGCAGCGTTTTCTGGCTCCGGAGAATGGTCAGATCCTGGAGAATGGACGCATTCTGGAAAATGGACGGGCTCCAGAAAATGGGTCCCAGGGTGCTACTCCTTCCCGGCAGGTGATATCGCAGGATGAGGAATCTCAGAACCAGGAAAATAGCCATGACCTCCTATCCAACGTCCAACATCCCGAATCGGTTGATCGCCGTTGGTATCCGGTCATCGACTTCAGCCGCTGTACCAATTGCCTGGAATGTATCGACTTTTGCCTGTTCGGTGTCTACGGCATGGACCGCCAGGAAACGATCTTGGTAGAACAACCTGACAATTGTCGCCTCGGTTGCCCAGCTTGCAGCCGCGTTTGTCCAGAAAACGCAATCATTTTTCCACAACATAAAGCGCCCACGATCGCTGGTAGTACTGAAATTGGTGGCAGCATGAAGATCGATTTGTCCCAACTCTTTGGGGCTCCTTCCAGCAGCCCTGACGCGTCCTCCGGAACTGGATCCTTTGGTACCGATTCAGAAAAGGAAGCCTTGGATACAGCCATCCGAGAGCGGGACGAGCAGTTGCGTATGGCCGGCAGGGAAGAAGTAGGATCGACCATGGACTTGCCCATCCTATCGCCGGAACGCCAGGCATCGGATCAGCAGACCTCGGATCAGCAGTCTGGGCCACAAGCGACAGCTCCTTCTGCCCAGCCACAAGGCGAACCTGCGGGAAAACTCGATCGACTAATCGACGCATTGGATGAACTAGAGTTGTAAGAAATTAGTCCTTGCCCCCTTGCGATGAACCAGTGGCTGCCTAATATGACAGCCAAGGATGCTGTCCAAGGAAAATCTGACGCATCCGCCAGGTATCATGACATCGCCTTTCCTCCTTACCCCATAACCACCCACAAGCTGGAAGCCTATGCTACATTGGTCAGTTATGGGATAAGCTTTAAGTAACGTCCTGCTGTCTGATTCATCCCCCGTCCAGGAGCCCAAGTTGGTGGACCCTCTAGATTCAAATAACACGACCGTTGCCGAGCGCATGGCCTTGGGCCCTTACATCGTTCGACGGGACATTGATGATCGACTCCGTTTGGCTTCTTCTCTCCGGACAGCTTCTTTAATGGTGGCTCTACTGGCAACGGGCTTGCTGATATGCGGTTGCAGTACTTCGCTCAGCGTCGGACAGGAAATATCCCTCTCTGAAACAACTTCACAGGAGGGTGACAAATCTCCCCATCTGAATGCTACCGCACCACAGGCAATACCGGCCAACCACCTTCGTAGCAGTGAGAAGTTAATTCCCGACTTCAAAGCACTCGTCGATTCACCATCCACAGTGATCTCTCTGACGAGCTTATTTGCTGGTACTGCGGTCCAAGAGCAGCCATCTCAAGATCAATCCGAAACGGATAGAGAAGGGCCACTGGAATTTTCGGTTCAGTTCAACACGAAATCCAAAGTTACCCAGGCGAAAATCGCTGAGAACCAATTGATACTGGAGTGGGGGAAAGTCGGGAAAACCGAAATTACGATCCGTGCAGAAAATTCTGTGACAAATAAAATTGTCGACGTTCGCTTCAACGCGGTTGTCTGGCAGCCTGATTTCGGCATGCTGGCGATGACCGTGATTGGCGGATTGGGAATATTTCTCTTGGGCATGAAAAACATGTCTGAAGGCCTGCAGGCAATAGCCGGTAATGGCTTGCGTCGAATGATCAGTGCAGTCACCGACAACCGCCTGATGGCAGTAGCGATGGGAGCTCTGGTGACAACACTGGTACAGTCCAGTTCCATCACCACCGTGATGGTTGTAGGATTTGTTAACAGTGGGTTCATGAACTTGGCCCAAGCGATTGGCGTCATCATGGGAGCCAACATTGGCACCACCATCACGGGCTGGATTCTGGCGCTTAAAATCGGAAAATATGGCCTTCCCATCCTGGGAGCAGGCGCCTTTGGCTATCTCTTCACCCGTAACGACCGAGTGCGTTACACGGCCCTGGCCCTGATGGGACTGGGTATGGTGTTCTTTGGCCTGACCCTGATGAAAGACGGTTTTTCCATGGTCAAGGAACTGCCCGCATTCGAAGCCTGGTTCGCGCAATTCGATGCAAACACCTACTTTGGGGTACTCAAGTGTGCTTCTGTAGGTTGCGTACTGACTTTCATTGTACAATCTTCCTCGGCAACTCTAGGGATCACCATTGGCCTGGCATCGATTGGGGTCATCCCCTTCGAAACAGCCGCTGCTCTTGTACTGGGCGAAAATGTTGGCACCACCATCACTGCCTGGCTAGCCTCCTTTGGTGCAACCACGGCCGCACGTCGGGCAGCCTATTTCCATGTACTGTTCAATCTATTGGGTGTTGCCTGGATTACCGCACTGTTTGGACCTTACATCCAATTGGTAAACCATCTGTTGGACCTGCCATTCATCCACTGGCTAGCGGGCATCGACACCCAAGCGGGAAAAGCGATTAGCGTCACGGTGAAAATCGCTACCGTACACACCTGCTTTAACATCATGAACACCATCTTGTTCTTTCCCTTGGCCGGGCTGATCGCTTCCTTGCTGGTACGAGTTATTCCACAGAAGGATCACAAGGAAAAACCACATCTTACCAGCCTGGACATCCGCATGCTGGAAACTCCGGTCATAGCGATCGAACAGTCACGCATAGAAATTCTACGCATGACAGATGGCTGCAACAAAATGATGCAATGGTTAGGAGGCCTATCGCAACAAGCCGACCCGGATCCAGAACAGGTGCAAAAATTATTTCACCGTGAGGAGGTCCTCGACACGGTTCAGGATGAGGTCGTGGTATTCCTCTCCGACATGTTGGCGTCAAATCTACCGCACGAAGTCATCAACGAAGGTCGCAATCAGTTACGCATTGCCGATGAGTTGGAATCGATCAGTGATTACATTACCGATATTTTAAAATTCCAACTGAAACTACAAAACCAAGGGCACAGCTTTGACCAAAAAACTCAAGAACAGTTGGGCGAACTTCACGAGCGAGTCATGCAGTACGTCCAGTTGATCACCGATGGCTACCAGCAACGTCAAACAGACATCATCACCAAAGCGATTTCCCAGCGATCCGAACTTTCACATTTAAACAAAAAACTTCGCAATGAGCATTTGGACCGTTTGAGCGATGAACGGATCGACCCGTACGTCAATGTGGCCTTCATGGCAACTCTCAATGCCTACAGCCGGGTGACCGATCATGCACTCAACGTGGCCGAAGCATTTGCCGGAGTAAAATAGGGGTTGAGTGCTGAGAGTTGAGTGTTGAGAACCCAGAATTCAACAAAATGCTCTGCTGGAAGCCGCATGGAATGGATGGGCAACAGATGGTTTGGTAGTACCACTGCATGACGTGCATGTGGTTAGAAATAGACAAATCGATGATCCCACGCACGGGCGTTGTCCCCCGTACGATACAGTTTTGCACCCCAGCAGTGCCCACATGACCGCCGAAACCACTGATGCCTGGTGCCCAGTAGTTCTCCACAATCTCCGCATGAGTCGCAGCTCCTAAACGGCAGAATATTTCGTCGTGCATATCTTCTGGCGGATCTAACAGAGTTAGCTGGGCCATTGAGCCAAGATCACTCAGGCAACATACGGCTTGTGCCGCAACCACAGATCCAAGACTATGTGCAATCACTTGAGTACGACTGGGATCCACACCACGAACCCGTAAGGCGGTTGCCATTTTCTTTCCTTGATCCCTGCCTGTACGAATTGGCTGATTGCGAAAAGGGCTGACCCGAACCGCACTCCAATCCCAGCTCAACAAATTGCAAGTATCCCCATATTGGCAACGAATTGCTTGTGATGCCGCCTGTCCAAAGGTTACATGAATTTTGTTTGGCAACGGATTCCAACCATGAGTAAACACAATGGTCGGTTTGGACGGATCAATCGGATCACACCGATGTGCTCCGCACGAATAATTCAACAGCACTCCGTAACGACCGTTGCCACCACGCTGGAGCAAAGGCGAACTAAGCCCACAACCAACTGTGGTACCCAGCAGCAGGGCAAGCATAATCAGTCTGTTGCAGAAAGAAACCATCCATGGCTCCTGGGAAGACTTATGAACTAGCGAACGGGTCATTTGAGTTTGCCAGTTAGGCAAAATAACTCAGCAAATACTCACTCAAACAACACCTAACACACACTACAGTATCGGCAAAGCCGCATAGAACGTCTTAAAAAAAGAGTCACTAGGAGGCTTGTGAGTTGTAGACCACTTGCCGTCGCTCCGCGACTCTAGCTCGGATTGACTTATTTCAGCCGCGGAGCGGTGACATGCGACAGCCTGGGACTTTAGTCTCGGTCACAAAATAATTCGAGTCACGGAGCGACGGTATGTGTAACTCACCCTGCATGCGAGATATTGTCCTGCAGAAGTCGTTTCCTCTTTAAAGCAACTCGTCCCGGTAGGCATGCAGGGCCGTTTCGTCGCCTGTATGCCAGAAGAGTACGGTCTGATTTGACGAATAGACTTTTTTGCGAATCTGATCGATCAACCCACCCAGCGCTCGTCCACTGTATACGGGCCCCACCAACATTCCTTCGTGACGAGCTAATAACTTGATCGCCTCACGTTCCAAATCACCCAATACGCCGTAACCATCCCCCAGGTAATCATAGCAAGTTGAAAACTGTTCGACTTCCAACCGTTGGGTTACACCCAGCAGTGCGGCAGAACCATTGGCCACCCGACAAACCTCTTCGATAAACCTTTCGGAACGGTTTTCCTCGGGAACCTGCTCATCAGGAATCTGGTCCACACTGATGGCGGTTATCTGGCCGCGAAAACCAACCAATTGGGCCCCTAACACCATACCAGCCTGAGTTCCCCCTGAACTGGTTGGAAAAACGATGTGATCCACCTGGAGCTGCTGCGCATCCAATTGTTCCATCAACTCTGCCATGGCCACTACATAACCAAGGGCTCCGCACGCATTGGAACCACCTACCGGGATCACATAAGGATGGCGTTTCTGCTGTCTTAGCTCACCCGCCAAAGTTTGCATACGCGCATCGCGATCCGACTTAGGCACCCAATGCAACTTCGCACCCAGTAGTTCATCGAGTAGTAAATTCCCAGCCTCCTGTGCGGGCTGGTCCCCCAGAACCAGATGACACTCCAACCCCAACCGGGCAGCTGCGGCTGCCGTTTGCCGACAATGATTCGACTGGGGTCCTCCCGCAGTGATCACACTATCGCTCCGTTGCGCAAGCGCCTCGGCCATCAGAAATTCCAACTTGCGGGTCTTGTTGCCACCGGTAGCCAAACCGGTCAGATCATCCCGTTTCACCAACAATTTTGGTCCTCCCAAATGCTTAGACAGTTTGTCCAACTCCTCTAGCGGAGTCGGCAAATGGGCCAAAGAAATACGGGGCAGGGCGGCAAGTTGGGATTTTAAAAGCATGAAATCTTTCATATCTTCGAGAGTCTAAATCATGGATCTGCGGGCTGTTTTAGGTTATCTTTACACCAATTCACCTTGTCATTGGTAAGAGTGCTAGGTCATTGGTAAGAGTGCTAGTTTATCTCAATTTTAGCAATCAATTCTAGTAGGTAATCCAATTTACGAAATCCTTCGGTTGTGACACCCTCCCTTTCGATCTGAACCTACTCACCTGAGATAGTGCATCCATGGCCAAGACACGTTTTCCTGGCTTCCCCCTGGAACTCCTTCATTTCCTTGATGAACTTTCCAGACATAACAATCGTGAATGGTTCCAAGCCAACCGGCCACGCTACGAACAGGCTCTGCTGGAGCCGGCGTTGGCCTTCATCGAAGCGATGACCGAACCGCTGGAGAAAATTTCTCCCCATTTTTGTGCGATCCCCAAACGGAGCGGCGGCTCTTTAATGCGGATTTATCGAGATGTGCGCTTTGGCAAAAACAAACGACCTTATAAAACGAATGTTGGCATTCAGTTCCGGCATGAAGCAGGTCGTGATGTGCACGCTCCTGGCTTCTATTTCCATATCTCCATCGACGAGGCTTTTCTCGGTGTGGGAATCTGGCGACCCGACTCACAGGCCCTGGGAAAAATACGCCGCGCCATCGACAACCACTCGGCCGATTGGAAAAACGTCTGCCAAAATCGAACCTTTCGCAAACGATTTGAACGCAGAGGCGAGAGCCTCAAGAGGCCCCCACGGAGCTATTCAGCTGACCACCCACTCTTGAACGATCTGCGACGCAAAGACCACATCGCCATCTACCCCCTGGAACACGACACCCTCCTGACGCCTTCGATTGTTCCAGAAACGGCTCGAGGTTATCGAACTGGACGAACTTACATGCAATTTCTCTGTGACGCCTTAGGGCTGAAATTTTAGAAAGGATGTTCTCCCATGACCACTCCGCCATTCACACGACGAGGATTGTTGAAAGGGGCTGTTGCCGGTTCGTTGGCGTTGACTTCATCCGAAATGGATTGGGCGCACGGAAAGCCCGCAAAGAATGAACTCATCGTCCAGGAGAACCGTCTACCAGGAACTCGCGACTGGATGTTGAGCAATACGCGGGTCGACCCGGCCACCAAATACCGGTGCCCTCAAATCGAAGGCTACTGTTCGCATACCAGCATCCGAGCAGGTGAGACGATACAATTTTATATCAGTACCAATCCGGCCTCATCTTATACGCTCGATATTTATCGCATGGGATACTACGGCGGGGCAGGGGGTCGCTGGTTAAAACAACTCGGCCCGTTGGCAGGCGCTCTGGGGCAGGAACCGGCAGAAGGCCCCAAACGTCTGCGAAACTGTCAATGGCCAGTCAGCGCGGAGCTAGTCATTCCTGACGATTGGGTCAGCGGTGTTTATGTAGGCAAACTCACCGCAGCACACGAGAAGCTGCAAAGCTATGTCATTTTTATTGTTCGCGATGACCGACCAGTCGATCTGTTATTCCAGTGCAGCGACCACACCTGGCAAGCTTACAACCGTTGGCCATCCCAATTCGCCCTGTACGACGACGGCGAGTCCCAATGGTACTGGGGAGGTGATGTTCAAGTCAGTTTCAATCGGCCTTATGGCAAATATTGCCAAATCCTTGACCAGCCTTTAACCCAAGGTTCGGGTGAATTCTTCCTGTGGGAGTATCCTTTTGTCTATTGGCTAGAATCTCATGGCTATGACGTCAGTTATCTCTCGAATCAAGACACCCACTTCGATCCGGCAAGAATTCTGCAGAGCCGAGGATTCTTGAGTGTGGGGCATGACGAGTACTGGACACTCGATATGTTCCGTAATGTCCAACATGCGATCCGGCAGGGAGTCAGCGTCGGCTTTTTTTCCGGTGATGCGGTCTTTGGACGAATCGATTACGACCCGGGTAGTCGAGCATTTGAGCGTCTGGCCATATTTGGCCCTCCCGGAGGAACTCGCGATTTTGCCTCCATCCGAACCTTGCCCCACCAGCAACCCTATGCGAACAGCCTGATCGGGGCCCACAGTACGGGTCAGGTCACAGGCGGCGCAGATTGGGTTTGCAAGCTACCCGATCACTGGATTTACCAGCAGACAGGGATGAAGCAAGGGGATTCCATCCCCGGGATGATCGGCTGGGAATGGCACGGTGATCCGGCACCGATCACAGGGCTCGAAATCGTCGCCTCAGGCCCGACCCAATCTGCTCCAGGCAAACCAAATGGTGGTGAATACACGGCCACTGTTTATCCTGGTCCTCAGGATAATTTTGTCTTCAACGCGTCCACCTGCTGGTGGGCCGATGGATTGAGCGAACCTCCTGGCTACGTACGACCGCAAGTCTACACCACCCCGCTCGGCCCAGACCGTCGTATTGAGCAGATCACCCAAAATGTTCTCAACCGGATGATTGGAGCCGGAGGTGAATTCTTGACTAGTCAATGATCTTTCGCAACACCTTCAGGATGACAGGAAGCGACCATTGGGTCTCGAATACCCCAAATTCGAGTGAGATCAGATCCTACTGTTTTTCTCGACTCCTGGAGAAATATTTGCACTCTTTTGGTGATAAGCTTAGAATCGGCTCATCTGCTTAGCAGTCTGTAGAACACACCTAACCCGCAAATTTCATAAACATTCTGCTACGAGTCCAAACAGCACTGCGTCTGCCGCACCACGTATACAGTATTTAGGGCGATATTTTGGGTGTGCTCAGGTATGGACAATACGTTCCGCACCCAAATCACCGTTTGCCTTGCAGACACAGCACTCTTCGGCCTCTCGCGACGAAATTCATGAAAGATGCGGGCTAACGCTGCCCGTATTGTGTCCTTTCGGCGAGCC
>JBDOMT010000161.1:0-5429 GCA_039831705.1 Pirellulales bacterium
CCTCGATTTTGCCTGGTTTCCTCAGATCTCCGACTGGTTTAGCTTCGACTTGGGATTCCGCACTGGTGTCTGGAGCGATTTTGAAATTGTCAATAGCAACTCGGTTCGTTTCATGGGGCGAGGCGTCGGGGTGATGAAGTTTACTCCGAAATTTGATTTTCGTTTGGGAGTTTGGTATTTGGACCGTAACGAAGTCAAACTCCTGCCAGTGGTCGGCGTCTTGTGGCGACCAACTCCTGAATGGGATGTTTTTGCCGTATTTCCCAATCCTAAGATTCGCAAGCGGTTTCACAATCTCGGTACCAGCCAGTGGTGGTGGTACGTGGCGGGTGAGTATGGTGGTGGCCGCTGGACCATCAAGCGGGCTGATGGTTCGGGAGACAATATCGACATCAACGATCTCCGTTTGATCCTGGGGTTTGAATGGGAAACTCAAACACAACTTCGAGGTCATGTCGAAGTAGGGTACGTCTGGGATCGAGAAATTCTGTATACCAAGAATCCTCCTCCCAAGTTCGATCTCAACGATACCGTGATGATCCGTGCCGGCTTTGATTTTTAGAAAGTTCTTATCTGCCGATTGCCTACCACTAACCGGATTTTCTGCTTAGCGACTCCTCAAACCAAGCACTCATATCAAAACGGCCCATGGTATTCTTGACAGATAGAACCAATTGGCTTGTACTCATCCTGGCAATGGGAGCCAGCATCCATGTGCATGGGCAGGGGCCCAATCTACCGAACCCTCAATTCGTGACCCCTGCGAATAATTGGGCTGCAAACACGTCTTGGGGTGGTCAGTTGGTTCACGAGCGGGTTCCCTTTCAGCCCGATTTGAACCGTCCTGATTTGAAATTCACAGAGTCTCCTGTGTCAGAGCCGCCAAGTTCGCTGTTGGCTTTTCCATCGACCGACCTTAGCTTGACGAATGAAGTTGTGCTCGCATCGACATTGTCTGTCCCTGGAGACGAACCAGCTCTGCCTCCAGGTGCGCGCGATGGGGTCTTTCAAAAAATGTTCTTCACGGGTACCTGGTTGCCGCAAATGAATGGCGACAGTCTCGGTTGGGGGGACTTCGAGTCGGGATTCGTGTTGGGTTTTCCCTTTTTGCGACGTGATACGCCCTTGCTCATCACGCCCCGATTTGCCATTCATTTGTTGGAAAGTCCCGATGCGATCGAATTGCCAGATCAGGTCTATGACAGTTCGGTGGAATTTCGGCACCTGCGAAAATTCGGTGACAGTCCCTGGGGTATGGATGTCTCGGTGCGTTTGGGGTATTACAGCGATTTTGAAAAGAGCGCGGATGATGCCTTTCGAGTGACCGGATACGGCCTGGCCGCCTACGAGTCCTCACCTGGTACCAAGTGGGTTCTGGGGGCGGCGTACTTGAATCGTGCCAATGCCACCATTCTGCCAATCGGTGGCGTCCTCATTGAACAGTCTCCTAACGTCCGCTGGGAGCTGATCGTTCCCAGGCCGCGGATAGCATGGCAACTTGAGGGCAGTGTGACTGACAGTGATGAACGCTGGTTTTATGTGGCTGGCGAGTTTGGTGGGGGAGGCTGGTCGATTGTGAGGCCTGGGACGCAAATACTCGACCGACTGTTCTACAGTGATTACCGTCTGCTAATCGGCTACGAGAGAAAAATTATCGGTGGTCTCAGTCGACTCTATGAACTGGGCTATGTGTTCAATCGAAAAGTAGAATTCGGTAGCCAAATTCCTCAGGCGAGCCTAGACGATACGCTCTTTATGCGAGTCGGGCTGACCTACTAGGGGAATAGTTTGTGTTCCCCCTACTGGGCATGTACACTGCGTGCACAGCACACAGATCGAATTGTGTGCAACCCATTCATGTCCATCTGTTGGAGTAACGCTAATGCCCGTACATCACTTGGTATTAAGTGCCAACGACTGATTTGTTTTCTTTTATTCTTCTCACTCCTCACCTTCCATTTCAGACTGGCTACAGCGGATAATGCCGTGGTTGCGTTGGACCTGACTTTTCTCGGTCCGGGAACTTCTTCAGGTGGTACTTGGGATCTATTTGGCCGAGTCGAGGATACTGGCGGCGGTGCTGATGGTAGTTTTGGACTTACTGCCATTCGTGCGTTGATTGATGGAATTGACTTCGGTGTGCTTGGCAATGCTATTTTCATTGCTCCAGGTATTGGTGCGATTAACCCCATTGACGAAGGCGGACCCAACGAGCGTGTTCCAGCGCTTCAGACTGCGGGTGGTACCATTGACATTATCTATGGCCAGGATATCTCTGATGATCCATCGGTCGTCGGATTTGTAGGTATCGGCAGTGATGCGCTGATTGCGTATGGCACCTTCTTGCCCGGTAGCATTCCCGATTTCGGCGACGACGACAGTGGTTTACTTACGGATGCGTTATTTCTCAACACGTTTCCCGGGCCTTTTGGGGGTGCCATCTCACCAGATAGCGTGAGTGTGGTGTTCACTCATACGATTGTCCCGGAACCAAGTTCCTTGGTTTTGCTGGTATGCGGCGGCCTCTTGTTACCTCGACGGCGACGCTAACTGGCCGGCAGATAAAAATATATTAGCCCGTAGCGCAAGCAAGTCTTATGCATCCACTCGCGCGCGTCGTACTTGTATTCTGGAGAAATCGTAGCTGCCACTCGCCTGAGGCACTGCTAACTGCACCATTTATTCAGTGTGGATATCCATTGCGGGTGGGTATTCAGGCAGGGGATGAGTTGAAGGTCTTCGCCGCCCGCGGCGATAAAGTCAGCTTTTCCGCGAATGCCGATTTCCTCCAGGGTTTCCAGGCAATCGGAAACGAAGGAAGGACAAATGACTAAAAGTTTCTTGATGCCCTTTTGGGCAAGGCGGGGTAATTCCATGTCGGTGGCCGGTTGTAGCCAGGGATCTCTACCCAAACGTGATTGAAAGGCGACCGAATAACGGTGTTCTGGAATATTGGCTTGCTGAACAAATGCTTGTGTGGTCTTAAAAACTTGCGCACGGTAGCAGGTTTGGTGTGCGGGAGAATCGGTTTCGCAACACGATTCCGAGTTTAAACAATGTTTTCCCGTCGGATCGGCAATACGAATGTGCCTTTCGGGAAGTCCGTGGTAGCTGAAAAGCAGGTGGTCGTAATCCGTTTCTAGATATTTTCTGGAATTGGTCACCAACGCCCTGATGTAATCAGCATCGTCATAAAAAGGAGGGACGAAGGTCAACTTTACCCCGGGGAAAATTGAATCGGCACACCGTTGCGTTTCTTCTACGGCGGTACCGTAAGAGGAGTTGGCATAATGGGGGTAAAGGAGGATTACGAGAATTTCCTCCAGAGAGGGGTCCGCTTGATCGTTCAATTGTTTTAGTGCGTGGGCAGTCGAAGGGTTTCCATAACGCATACCCAGAGCAAGCGGTAACACTGTCTGATTTTCCAAGAGAGTTTGCACTTCTCGACTGATGGTGACGAGGGGGGATCCATCGTTGCCCCAAATTTTTTGGTATGCGGCTGCCGTTTCCTTTGGGCGGGTTGGAAGAATGGTACAGGTGACGATGAATTTTCTCAGCAAATATGGAACATCTAGAACGTGTTTGTCCATTAAAAATTGGTGAAGGTATTTTCTTACCGCCCGCACTGACGTAGAGTCGGGCGAGCCCAGATTAATTAGAAGTACACCCTTTTTTGATGGCGTTTGATGCTTTGAGTCCATGTTTTGTCGGAATACCATTTTTTATCAGAATTGCCGGGCTGGGCAGAGGAGTAGAACCCACCTCCCAACCTCACGTAACGAAGATTTATACGCCGATACTCTTTCTCTGGCAATGTTAGCTAGTCACCTACTCCAGGATATCTCTATCTCGTCAATCAACCCTGCCTGGGAGGAGTCCCCCGGTTATAGTGTTATCGCCGAAAGAGTAACGCGTGCAGTGTCTGCAAGCCTTTCTCCAAACTTCTCAACGGCTCCTCCCACCATCTACTATTCAGGCAATCAGCCCTCGCACCACCTCACCATAGACGTCGGTCAGACGAAAATCGCGTCCAGCGTAGTGATAAGTCAGCTTTTCATGATCGAAGCCCAGTAGATGCAGCATGGTGGCGTGCAGATCGTGGACATGGACCCGATTTTCGACCGCGGTAAAACCAAACTCATCGGTTGCTCCATAGGCTTGTCCTCCTTTCACACCGCCTCCAGCCAGCCAGACGGTAAACCCGTGGTGATTGTGATCGCGGCCATTGAGTTTTCCCGCGTTGGCGCCGGGCGTTGGCAATTCCACTGTCGGGGTACGACCAAATTCACCTCCCCAAAGTACCAGCGTTTCATCCAGCAAGCCGCGTTGTTTGAGATCTTTCAATAAGGCGGCAATGGGCTGTGCGGACTGGCTGGCCAACTGTCGATGGCCCGACTCCAGATCGTCGTGGTTGTCCCATGGCTGCCCCGCACCGTGCCACAATTGAACGTAGCGGACACCCCGTTCCACCAAACGTCGGGCAATGAGCGTTTGCCTGCCGTGCAGTGTGTCACCATACATATTCCGTGTTGCTTTGGACTCGCGGGTCAAGTCAAAAGCATCGGTGGCTTCCAATTGCATCCGATAAGCCAATTCCATTCCATGAATTCGTGCTTCTAGTGCCGGATCATCGGGGCGTTCCGCTTGATGCAATCGATTGAGCTGGCCGATCAATTCAACCTGCTTGCGCTGTTGGGTCCGAGACACTTTGGGATTGGTGATATTTTCAATCAGTCGCTCAATTTTCTTATGCACCGAATCGATGTAGGTGCCCTGGAAAATACCTGGCAGAAAAGCCGCTTGCCAATTTTGAGTTTCTTTGATGGGGTAGCCACGGGGGCACATAGATATAAAGCCGGGCAGATTCTGGTTTTCTGTTCCCAATCCGTAGGTCACCCAGGAGCCCATGCTGGGACGCACCAACCGCGATTCACCGCAGTTCATCAGCAGCAGCGAGGGTTCATGGTTGGGCACATCTGCATGCATCGAGCGAATGATGGCGATGTCATCGATCACCTCTCCCAATTCGGAGAAAATTTCACTGATCGGCAAACCGCTTTCTCCATAACGTCGGAAGTGAAACGGCGACGGCATGGCAGTGCCTGTCTTGCGCTCTGTGCGAGGATTTTTGTCAGGCAAATTCTTTCCCGCGTAGCGGATCAGTGCCGGTTTGGGATCGAATGTGTCCACATGAGATGGCCCCCCGTTCATGAATAGGTGAATCACATGCTTGGCAGTCGCAGGAAAATGGGGAGAGCGAGACGCCATAGGATTGCCCAGATCGTGGCCTGCCTTGGCCTGCGCTGGCAATTCAAGCAAATCCGCCAGACCATACAGGCCCAATCCGGTACCCACCCGAGCCAGCATCTCACGCCGGTTGAGGCAAGGAAATTGTGTGGGGGAAGGAGTGTTGTTGGTAGGGGGACTAG
>JBDOMT010000161.1:5439-9793 GCA_039831705.1 Pirellulales bacterium
ATTAAAGCGGAGAGCGGAGAAAACGCTTTCCTCTCTTGCAAACTTCCATATTACCGTTGTTGTCCATTTGGGAATTGTTTTCAGTTTACCGGCAGGAGTGCACTCTTTCTCAATCGATCATGATAAATTCGTTCGCTGCGAGTAGGGATTGGGCTAACAATTCCCAGGGCGTTTGACTTTTTTCGCTGGAATCTTTGAGTGATTTTTCAGCTGGTGAGTGTTTGGCTGTTGCCTTGGCATCGGCAATGTATTGGGTTGTTATTTTCAGTTCTTCCGCCGTGGGTTTGCGTGCATAGGCGAGCCGATAGAGGGCAGTTATTCGTTCTGCAGGTTCCTTTCCTGAATCGGCCAAAGCCTGTTCGCTCAATGCGCAGCTCTGCTCCAGAACAAAGGGGGAGTTCAGCAGGAACAAGCCTTGCTGCGGAACCATAGTTTTATGACGTTTGGCACAAGTTGCATTGGGATCGGCGAAGTCGAAAGTCAGCATTACCGCAGGCGTGTTTTGGCGGTCGACAAACGCGTAGACCGTACGACGCGCACTGCCTGGATGTTGCTTTAAATCAAACGGCTTGCCACCCACTTGGGAGTCCAACTTTCCACTGACGGTTAATAGGGCATCACGCAGAGACTCCCACTCGAGACGCCGACGGTTGGCTTTCCACCACAGACGGTTTTCGGGATCGAGTTTCGAATTGGCTTGCCATTGTTTTGCCATCATCGGGGTCGATGCTTGCTGGTAAGTTGCACTTAATAGTATCTGCTTGTGTAGACGTTTGACCGACCAACCGTGCTCGATAAAGGTTTGGGCTAAGTAATCGAGTAGTTGCTGATGGATGGGCTTATGACAGCGAGAGCCAAAATCGCTGGGTGTCGAAACTAACGGCTGACCAAAATGCCAGGCCCAGAGACGATTGACAAAAACTCTGGCGGTAAATGGATTCTCCCGGCTGGCGATGGCCTGGGCTAATTCCAAGCGACCACTGCCCGTGCCGGTAGCTCGGACCGGCTCCGCCGTGAGCAACGCAGGCAATCCGCGCGGTACCCGTGGGCCACGGTTGGCTGGATTACCTCGAAGAAAAATATAAGGTTCGGTTGGCTTGGCATGGTCTTGTAGCACCATGGCTCGAGGGGGAGCATCGGGTGACTCAATGCTCCACCGATCCACCGCGTCGCGGGAAGGCTGGAAGGCTGCCTTGTCAGCAGGTAGGAAGGAGGCCTGAGATTGGGCCAGGGTAAGTGAGTTGGGTGAATTCTCAGCGAGAATGAATGACAGAATTTGTTCTTGTCCTGGAGGCCACGGTGTGGATGGTTGGTCCGAGGGTGTCGCTGCTTTGCTACGTTGGTAAACCTTTTCAAACAGTTGGCCATAAATGTCTGCTAAATCGAGTAGTGAGGCGAGCGGTTGACCATTCTTTCGATGGTCGGTGATGGCTTTCCGTACAGCAACATTGACCAACCCCCAATTTATCTGCCCTGATGGAGTTACCTCGGCAGCTTGCGAATTTTGCGGATGGAGTTCTGTTTCCCATTCGGCGACCAAAGCAGATAGCCTAATGGCAAATTCGTCATCCTCGCTGTGTCTTAACCGGTACCAGGGAGCGAAAATTGGATCGAACTCCGAGGATGTGCGGGTCAGACGTTTTTTCCACCGGTCCGCAGGTACTTTCCGTAGAGGCCCTGTCGGCGATGTCAGGGGTGGATTCTCTTGGACTTGATGTGCTTTGGCGACGTAGTAAAAATATCCAGATGCATGCGTACGAACTTCTTCCACAATTTGATCACGCCGTTCACAGAGAAATTGTTCACGCCGCTCGATGCGAAGTTTCAATTCATGATGAAACCGCTCCGCTGCTGGTCCCTCGAGGGCAGCCAACTGCGGCAACTTGGCAGGCTCCGAACAACTGGCAAAAATTCCCTGCAAGGCGTAGTAATCGTTGGTGCGGACCGGATCATATTTGTGATCGTGACAGCGTGCGCAGCCGATGGTGAGGCCCAGTAATCCACGTGTGACCACATCGATTCGATCGTCGATCGTGTCTTGATGATTGAGAAATCGTCGCCCTACCGTCAGAAATCCTAATGCGGCCAATGGCTGCGAATTTTTACCCAAGTCGAGCCGATCCGCCGCGATCTGCTCCAATAGGAATCGGTCAAAAGGCAAGTCTTGGTTGAATGACCGTATAACGTAGTCGCGATAGGTGTAACTGTAAGGATAGCGGCGCACCTTGCCCCCGGTGAGGTAGCCTTTGTTATCTGCATAACGGGCCACATCTAGCCAATGCCTGCCCCACCGTTCTCCGTAGTGGGGCGAACCCAGCAGACGATCGATCAGACGTTCAAGTGCACGCGGTTGATCATCAAGAACAAACGCCTGGACTTCTTCGTAACTGGGTGGCAGGCCGAGTAAATCGAAATAGAGACGACGAATTAAGGTTTTCCGACTGGCCGCGGATGTGGGTGTCAGGCCGCCCTGTTCCAGTTTGGCCAGCACAAATCGGTCGATGGGAGATTGTACCCAATTTTCCTGGGCCACTTCTGGCAAACGAACCGGTTCCAGCGGTCGAGCGGCCCACATGGTCTCTTGAGCTTGCTGGTACCATTGATTTGGCTGTAAACCATGTTTTGGTTGGTGTGTGCTATCTTTTTGGGTTACAATAGTCTGGTCTGGGACAGTTGTGTCTGTTCCTGTTATGGGCTGATTTTTTGGGCTCCCATTTTCCGGGGTACCAGTTTCTGCGGTGGCAACCTCCACGGTAGCGGCGAAAATCACACCCAGAATTATCACAATCACAGAAATCATATCGGTGAGTATCCCATGATTCGACATGCACTGAACCTACGAGTTGTAGTAGTTTTTTCCATTTGTCTCTTGCCTTTCATCGGCAATACCCATGCTGCGGAGGACGCAGGGGCGAAAGTTGATTTTACCAAGCAGATACTGCCTATTCTAACTGCCAATTGCGTCGGTTGTCATGGCGAAAAGAAGGGCCTGGGCAAATTGCGGCTACATACGGCAGCGGCACTCATAGAGAAAAAGGCAGCCGATGAGCATTTTCTTCTACCCGGAGATCCGGAGAAAAGCGATCTTTATAAGCGACTCATACTGCCGGCAGACAACAAAAAGAAGATGCCTAAGAAGGCCGACCCATTGCCTAAGGATAAGATCGAGCTGATCCGGTTGTGGATTGAACAGGGAGCTGAGCTGCCAGGTGAAGCGGCGGACACCGAAAAGCCGAAACAGGAAAAGTCTGCGAAGGAAGCTCCACTACCGCAAGTTGATCCAGCGGATGAAGCGATTATTAAGAAGCTGACCGAAGCGGGCGCGCAGGTCATGCCCCTATTTGCCGAAAGCTCTCTGTTGCAGGTCTCGTTTGCCTTGGGCAGTGATCCGGCTACCGATGCGGAGCTGGCCTTGTTATGCGAAGTCGCTTCCCAGACCTATACGCTCAATTTGGCTGGTGCGCAATTTACCGATGCAGGGTTGGAGACGCTGTGTCAAATTAGCAATCTCGCGCAGTTGCATTTGGAGAATTCTTCGATCACCGATGCCGGACTGGCTCACCTGAGCGGACTGACACGCTTGAGCTACCTCAATCTGTACGGTACCGGTATTACCGATGCTGGTCTTGCCCACCTGAAAGGTTTGAAGCAGTTGGGCAAACTCTATCTGTGGAATACGAAGGTTTCCTACGACGCGGCGCGGGCACTGGAAAAAGAGATTCCCGGACTACAGGTCAATTTGGGTTTCAACCATCCGGAGGTCGTCCGTCGCCGGTTGGCGAAGTCGGTTGAAAGACTAGGCAAGCAACTTGAAGAAACGAAAACCAGCGAAACCCAACTACAAAAGCAGTTAGAAGCGGCACGCAAAGACCGTGAATCGACGCAGACGCTACTGGAACAAACGAAAAAGGAGTTGGCTCAACTCAATGGCAAGGATGGGGCCAAACAGGCGGAACCAACGGACGAAGAGAAAAAGAAGGCTGCGGCTGAGAAGGCTGCGGCTGAGAAGGCTGCAGCAGAGAAGGCTGCAGCAGAGAAGGCTGCAGCAGAGAAGGCTGCAGCAGAGAAGAAAGCGGCTGCGGACAAAGCGGCCGCCGAGAAGGCTGCAGCGGAAAAAGCCGCAGCCGAAAAGAAAGCGGCTGCGGACAAAGCGGCCGCCGAGAAGGCTGCAGCGGAAAAAGCCGCAGCCGAAAAGAAAGCAGCCGTAGCGAAAGCTGCCGCCGAAAAAGCTGCTGCTGAGAAGGCTGCCGCCAAGGCGGCGGCAGTCAAAGCGGCGGAAGCGGAAGTCACAAAAGCCAAGGCGGCTGTGGCAGCGGCCCAAGGTGCAGCGACCAAAGCTGCTGCCGCCAAAGCG
>JBDOMT010000520.1:0-9787 GCA_039831705.1 Pirellulales bacterium
ATGCCCACGTTTGTTTGACACAAGTATCATAGGGTGTTTTCGAGTTTTTTTGTACCCAAAATGGGAACTACGACTTCGTCTACGCTTGATCGGAGACTAGAGAACCCTATGATGACGTCGACCAATCCTCAAATCCAGATATCCATCGATTTGGATACCTTTCTCTCCGGAGTGCCACTGCCGGCACTTCCCACCAGCGCGATCCGATTGTTGGAGCTGTCTCGAAATCTTGAAAACGGCCCGTCGGAGTATGCCAAGCCGATCGAAGCCGACGAATCGCTCACTTCGCAAGTTCTTCGGTTTGTGAACTCGTCTTATTTTGGCTTTGCGCAAAAAATTTCGAATGTCAAGCAGGCGATCACCCTGGTAGGAACCGCGACGATTAAGAACTTTGTCCTCTGGACCGCTATCTTCAGCGCCACTCCCGATCCCAAGTGTGGTCCTTTTGACCTGCGGAGTTTGCAACACGATTCGCTGCGCCGGGGACTGTTCGCCCGAGTTTTGGCAAAATGGATCAGCGCTAGCAATCCGGAGGAGGCCTTTACGGTGGGGCTTTTGCAGGATATGGCCATCCCACTGATTGCCAAGGAGTTGCCAGTTGAATACGCCCAGTTTCTGGAACAGCGTGAGGGTGGCAGTGTTCGCTTGTCGAATTTGGAACGACAGGCCTTCGGCTGGACTCATGCCGATGCGGCATCCAGATTGTTCCAAATTTGGAATCTTCCGGAACATTTTGCCGATCTGGTGCAGTGCCACATTGGGGTGAAACAGACAAGCGACATCCTAGACCTCGATCAGGGTCAGCAGGCAGTCGCCATGTCTTCCTTATTGCCGGCCAGTTGTGATCGGATTTGGTATCAGTACGACCTGTTTGAGCAGTGCTACGAGAGTTTGGGCTTGGAACAGGAGCCCGAACTATTGTTGGCAAAAATCGATCGTGAATACGGCAACATGGCTGCCGTGCTGGGCATGCGTTCGAATGGTACATCGCTGGCGAACCTCTATCAGCAAGCCCGGGATCAAAGAGCCCTGATCGAGTCGGTTCCAACGGAAATAGGGACTACCTGAATGGACACAACCATGGACAACCAGAGACAAAGAAATCGTCAAATTTTGATCGTCGACGACGATCCGGCTATTTGCCGATTGTTTCGCGTAATTTTGGCGAAGCATTACAGCGTGCGCGAGGCGGTCAGTGGTGAAGAAGCCATCGAAGAGGTAGCTCACGAGACTCCCGATCTGGTCTTGTTGGATATTATGATGCCGGGCATCGACGGATACGAGACTTGTCGTAAACTGAAAGCAGCAGAACACCCTCCCCAAATCATCATGGTTTCGGCCAGGTCCTCCACCGAGGAACAGGCACGAGCTTTCGATGTGGGAGCTGACGATTATCTTATCAAACCGGTGGATCTTGCAGAACTTCGCGCCCGCGTAGAGTTGCATTTTCGGCTGTTGGAGAGCCAGGCAACAACTGCCGCACTCGAACTTGAAGTCGACAAGCATCACGCTTCCCTGAAACGGGCTGCCGCGGAACGTTTGGAGCAGGTGTTGGCGATCCAGGATGTGGCCGTCTTTACTTTGGCTAAGGTGGCCGAGTCACGCGATAACGAAACGGGTCAGCATCTGTTGCGATTGAGAGGCTATGCCCAAATCTTGGCAAAAGAACTTGCCATCTCGGGGCCTTACGCCCATTCGATCGATACGATTTTTCTCGACGACCTCTATCGGTCCAGTCCGCTGCACGACATTGGCAAAGTAGGAATCCCCGACGCCATTCTGCTCAAGCCGGGCCCATTGACCAAAGAGGAATTTCAGGTCATGAAGCGGCACACGACCATCGGCGGGAACATCCTGCATGAGGCGGTCATGCAATTCGGTGGCGGCGGGTTTTTAACCATGGCTGCCCTCGTTGCCCAGTTCCACCACGAGCGGTGGGACGGTCTCGGTTATCCGGCCGGCATGAAGGGGGAAGAAATACCGCTCCCTGCACGGATCGTATCGGTCGCCGATGTGTTTGATGCGTTGACCTCGGAGCGGCCCTACAAAGAAGCCTGGACGGTTGAGCGTACCATTGAGACCATTTTAGAAGAATCGGGCAAGCAATTCGACCCGAACATCGTGGCGGCCTTTGACCGTTGCCAAGATAAGTTCGCACAAGTGCGGCAAAAGCACTCAGATCAAAACCTAACCGTAGCCGGCGCCATGGCCTTCCTGGAACACGATCTGGTGGGCAATTGCTAATCGGGTGACAACGAGAAGTTCCCCTGACGTTCCCCATTAACACGTGTCTTTTCAGCTCTAGTCAACCTATTGAAGCCTCCCTCAACCCTTGTTATCCTGATGGATCTATAGAACCTATCCCATAACCGGAACACGGTTAAGGATGCTGGATTTAGAACGTTCAATTTGCGCCCACGGTGCGTGGATTTTTTAACGCAGAGGTACGCAGAGTTGATTTCAATACCTTTCTCTGCGGTTCTCAGCGTCCTCTGTACCTCTGCGTTGATAGGAAGGCAACGAAGAGAAGCCGTTGTTACTCGTGGGAACAGAATAGAACCGCTAATAGACGCCAATAAACGCAAATAAAATAGCCATAGGAATCTAAACCCTATGGAACTGGACGGCATGGACAATCACTCATGGCACATCAGTCATTAGCGTGTATTAGTGTTCATGAGCGGTTGGTTAAAATGCCTGCTCATTCAACGCCCGAGTTTTTTTGTGTTCATAAACACGTTGTTCCAAGTCGTTTGTAACACCTCTGTGTATAAAGTGCGCGACTTGTTCGTCATGATGTACACATAGTATTCGCACAGGACAAACTTTTCTGCTGTCTTAAACACTGTGCAGCATGAGCTTGTGAGTTTCCCATTTCTACGTGCCTTCTCAGCCCCTGGCATCCTGATGGAGCTTCCCCCTACTCTTGTCATCCTGATGGAGAGGGCACCGAAACTTGTTTTGGTCTACGACTGAAGGATCTCCGTAGCGCAAAGTAGATTCTTCGGTCGTTCCTGACCTAACCCGCATCACCTACAGTGCACGCATTTTTTACCAGATGCCCATTCACCAGGTCGACCAATTGGTGTCGGTCGATTGGCTTGGTGGCGAAGTCGTCGCAACCGGCGTCGAGGCACTTTTTTCGATCCTCGTTCATAGCGTGGGCGGTCAGAGCAATGATCGTTCCCTTGTAGCCTTCCTGCCGCAATAGGCGAGTGGCTCCGTAGCCGTCCAGTTCGGGCATCTGCATGTCCATCAGGATCACGTCGAACGGTTTGCGCATGAGAGCCGCGTCATGCACTTCGTCGACGGCTATCTGTCCATTTTCCGCCACGGTCACGTCGGCTCCGGCCTTCTTCAGAAAAAAGGAGATCAAACGCTGATTATCGGGTCCGTCTTCGGCCAATAGCAACTGGCTACCCTGGAGCGGCTTCTCGGTTTGCGGGACCGCTTTCTGTTTCTCTCCCGGAGTTGCCTGCTGAAGATGCCGGGCAATCTGTTCTGGATTCAGCATCCGCACGCCGGTCAGGTCCCCGGTGCTGATGGTCACGTTAAACGAACTCCCTTCGCCCGCTACGGATTCCACTTCAATGCCTCCACCCAGCAACTGGGCAAGCGTATTGGAGATCCGCAGGCCCAGTCCGGTGCCGCCGAATTTGCGTGTGGTCGAACCATCGGCTTGACAAAATGCTTCAAAACGGACGATGATGTCAAGCTGCTCGGGGCCCATGCCGATGCCCGTGTCCACCACGCGGATACTGAGCCGTTGCCTGCCTGGGTCCGCGGCTATATGCAGAGTGATTGAACCGACGTCGGTAAATTTTATTGAGTTACCGACCAGGTTACTAATGATTTGTCGCAGCCTGGTCGGATCGGACTCTATCCACACAGGAATGGGCGTTTCGTAATTCACCACCAGGCCGAGGCCCTTGCCCTGAGCCCTGGGTTGCATGGACGCTACCACCTCGCTCACGATTTGCACCGGGTCGATCTGGATTTGCTCCGCAGACATCTTACCCGCTTCAATTTTGGACATGTCAAGAATGTCGTTGATGATGGCAAGCAAATGCTGTCCGTTGCGGCGAATCGTCTGTATCGCATGCACTCTTTCCGGCGGCGCTTTGTGAATTGCACCCTCTTCCAGCAATTGCTCGGAATACCCGAGGATGGCCATCATCGGTGTACGTATTTCGTGGCTCATGTTGGCCAGGAAGTCGCTCTTGGCCCGGTTGGCTTCCTCCGCGAGTTTTTTGGAATTCCGGAGTTGTTTTTTCCACGACTTTTGTTCCGTAAGATCGCTAAGAATGCCAGTGAAGAGGCGTTTTGAGCCCGAGATAATGCATGCTTCCAATGTTACATCACTCACGGACAGCCACAAGGAACAGATTGTTCCATCTTTTTTCAATCCTACAACTTCTCGTCCGATGCCGATAATATTCTGCTTGCCCGTACTGAGATAACGGGCCAGGTATTCATCATGTGCTTCACGAAATGGCGTGGGCATCAACTGGGAGACATTGGTTCCAATCACTTCGGTCGCCAAATATCCGAAGAGTCGTTCTGCAGCCGTATTGAACGACTCGATGTTCCCTGCTTCGGTGATGGTGATGATTGGATCCGCAGCCGTTTCGAGGATGGCCAATGTGCGGTTTCGACTAATATTATGTTGCTTTTTTTCATGCCGTAAGGCCTGAATTTGGTCATACTGGGCAGTGACATTGGTGAAACATAGCTGCGCGTAGTGGCTTGATTTCCCCACAGGGGTAAGCACCGTTTTGAGGAGCATTTCCCGTTTGCCCTCGCCAGCGTTCCGGGAGTCGGGCAGGAACGGATTCGTTGTGGATGGTGCAAACAGGGCTGATTGACCCGATTCGAAAACGCTTTGAATGCGTGGCAGAAAGCGGGCGGATGCCAACTGGGGATAGTGGTCCAGAAGATTCGAACCGAGCATCGTGTCGGTGGAATGTCCGGTCCAATGGACGAGGGTTGCATTCCACTTGAGAATGGTATGGTCGCGATCGATGACACAAAGGCCGACGGGTAGCAGGTCGAGTTGCTGCTCGGCAAGCTTGGCTGGTAGTTGGGGGATTTGGCTCATGTCCTGGTCCATTCCTAACCTGCCGGTGTTTCCATTAAGGCGGAGAGCATGACTTCGAGATCACCCGTTTCAAATAGCAGCAGGAGAGAACCTGAGATGTCACGGTCGGCAACTTGGATTGACGTATCCGCAATCAAGACCATGCTATTTGATGGATGTGCCTGCTCGTCCTTGCCTAGAATGATTTTGCTGAAGCTGTTGTTGGTGCTAAGCTGCGGCAAGGAACAGGAGAGGGGGCAATCGACCAGATTGGCCAGCGATCTCAGGATCGCATTGAGGACAATGTTGCCAATTTCTTCCAGAATGCCCTGGAGCTCTTCGTCGAGTTCGCTGTCAGTGGCCGAAATACCACCTACAATTCGGGCCAGCTCAAAAGCTTTGGTATCAGCAAATGCCAGTAGGGCGCGGCCCGAGACATTACCTTGAAACGTTTGCTGGACAGTAGTGCTAAATTCCTGACGAAGGTTTTTTGCCACATCATGAAAATTCGAGAGGCTGCATACACGAATATTGGGTACCGAGAGTACAATTCGTGAGCCGGTCATCTCGCTGAGCGAATGGGCCGCACGGCCTGAGCCAATGTTGATGATTTCCACCAACGCATCGAGTTCGTTTTCATTCAGTCCCATGGGTTTCCACTCCTGCTGTTTGAATTAAGATAGCTTCAACACATTCAAGGAGTGCTTCCGCTTGAATGGGTTTGGTGAGGAAGCCGCTGATTCCCAGTTCTTCACATTGGGCCCGAGACGACTGTTGGATGTCGGCGGACGCTATGATCACTGGCACCGCCGAATCGATGGCCCGTATTTGTCGTAACATCTCGTGCCCATCCATGACCGGCATCAGCAGGTTGGAGACAATGCAATCGGGCCGATTTTGTCGAAACGATTCGAGCGCCACCGCCCCATTGACTGCTTCAGTAATGTCGTGACCGGTCTGCTGCAAGGCATCTACTATCATCCGGCGCGATAAGCGCGAGTCGTCCACTACGAGTATCTGTGTCATAATAAATCCTGGAAATACAAATGAGTGCTGGAAACAACAATAGGTAATAGTTTCAGTAGATGAAGCCGAGTTGACAACATCTACCAAATCACTTCAAACATAGGTTATCTGCGGGCAATAAGTACGTTCTTACTAATTCGACTAGCTGGTGCCGGTCGATCGGTTTGGTGGCAAAATCATCACATCCGGCATCGAGGCACTTTTGTCGGTCCTCGGCCATGGCGTGGGCAGTTAGGGCGATGACGGTTCCCGTGTAATTATGTCGCCGTAGTTGGCGGATGGCACTGTAGCCGTCCAGCACCGGCATCTGCATGTCCATCAGGATCACATCGAAAGGTTCACCGGAAAGACGCGCTTCTTGCACCAGGTCGATGGCAATCTGTCCGTTCTCCGCCAGAGCCACCTCGGCTCCCGCTTTCTTCAATAGGAAAGAGATCAAACGCTGGTTGTCGGGCCCATCTTCGGCCAGCAGCAAGCGCCCGCCCTGTAGCGGTTTTTCAGTTGGAGTGCCCGCTTTTTGGATACTTTCTTTGGGCGCCTGCTTCTGTCGTTGAACCATCTGCTCCGGGTTCAGCATTGACATATCCGCCAGGTCTCCAGTACAGACGGTGACGGTAAAGGTACTGCCTTGGCCCAATACCGATTTTACTTCAATTCCTCCACCCAACAGTTGAGCAAGTGAGTTGGAGATTCGCAGGCCCAGGCCGGTACCTCCGAATTTACGTGTGGTCGATCCGTCGGCCTGTTTGAAGGCTTCGAAACGTTTAATGGAGTCGCGCTGCTCGGGACTCATGCCGATGCCCGAATCGACCACGCGAATTGAAAGCTGTTGTTGCTCTGGGGCGGTTGCCATATGCAGAGTGACCGAGCCGATTTCTGTGAATTTCAGTCCGTTTCCGATCAAATTCAAGATAATCTGTCGCAGCCTCGTTGGGTCGGATTCGATCTGCGCTGGAATGGGCGTTTCATATTTCATGGAGAGCTTAACGCCTTTGCCCTGGGCCCGGGACCGCATGAGCGCGACTGCTTCCTCAGCGATTTGCCCTGGGTCGGTCGGAATGTGTTCCACTGACATCTTGCCCGCCTCAATCTTGGACATGTCGAGGATGTCGTTGATAATGGTGAGCAGATGCTCTCCGTTGCGGTGGATGGTGTTGATCGCATTGCGCCGGTGGGATGGCGCCTATTCCATGTCTGATTCTTCAGCGAGCAAGTTGGCGTAACCTAAAATGGCCGTCATCGGAGTGCGGATTTCATGGCTCATATTTGCCAGGAATTCACTTTTGGCATGATCGGCTTTTTCTGCGACAAGGGCGGCCTGCTTCAGGTCGGAATTGCTAGTTTTCAATTTGGCCGACTGGACTTCCAGCAGGTTTTTGTTGGTTTCTAGCATCTCGTTATTTCTGCGAATGTCAATCAGCATTCGATTATTCTCACCCCAACTAGCGAGTAATTTTTGTTCGTAAATTTTTGCCAAATGTTGCAGTCGATACGCTAGCAGAAGAAAAAGCAAAGTGATGAAGATACCGGTAACCTGAATGTTGTACCAGGCTTCATCGAGTGTTGAGATATTTCGATTGATGGTGCCAGATACCATTTGACTGGTTGCTCTCTGGAATGCTAATTCTGCGTTGAGACATTTTTCCCGACGGTCGACTAACTCTGTGGCCAATGCTTGCTGCTGGTCGGTCAGTGCCAGATGTTGTTGCTGTAACTGATAGAGGCCTCCTTTGCCAGGATTCAAGGTTTGATGTTTTGCGTCATCGTTACATCCTGCGCCAAAAATCTCATCTCGCAATTCCTGCACCTCTCGTGAAAGTCTCTTTCGATGCCCATCGTTCAAATGGTCGACAGCCCGATTCAACCGCAGGAGCGTCTGCCTGAACTGGTTGTCTTTCAAGGAGACCAATTGATCGATGTCTTGAGAAAAGTACAATTGTTGGGCTAATAATGACCATTCATTCAACTCCTTCTTGATGGTCACATATTCCCTGCCGGGCCCCATGCGATCGACAAGGGCACGGGCCTGATCTCCTGCCTGAGAATGATCTGCAAGTTGGTACTTGCGCATTAAAACTGCTTGCTGAAGTCGCTGTTTTTCCTCAAACGTTTCTCCCAGTGCCAACAGTGTATAGTTTTTTTTGGTTACCCGATCCCAGTTGAGCACCCGTTCACGGACGACCGTTTTCGACTCCCGGTGCCACGGTTCAATTCTTTCGTGCATTGAAATCAACTGATCGTACGATTTCAATAAAGCTTGAATGGAAAGGTAGACTTCTTTTTCTTTTGAATTCTTGTTTCTCTGTACAGTATTGGCATGGTGATGTTTGTATTGATCCATCAGTAGATACAAGCGTTTCGCTGCCTGGCAGTCGTTGCAATTTTTCGAAGCAGGCGTCAAATGAGCACGCAGGTCCTGAATCAGGGCATTACGATCTTGCTGCAATGCGAGTATCAGTTGGGACTGCTCAGAGAGGATTGTTTCAATTTCGAGTTGCTCTTCGCGTGCGCGCAGACGGGCCTGATTCACTATCAGGAAGATCACAAATCCTGCGCTGATCCCAATCGAGGTGAGCGTCCAGATAAGTTTGGAAATTCGGTTTTTGTTTTGAATGGGAGAGTTCATTTGCAATTTAAATTCAAGGACCTACTATTTTTGGCTCTGTGTGGAGTTCGCGGTTTCTCACCATCTGCATTGGCAATACGGTGCCTTGACGAATTTCGCTCCACCATATTTCATGGCTGGCCTGATGCTCTTGCGTCCCTAAGGACAGTGGATTTCCTAGTCCCAGGCCAAAGGTTCCCAGGCTTTCCATGGTGTCAATAAGACCCTCTCGCGTCGGCGTTTGCCGCATTTTCTGTAACACTCCGATCACAATTTTGCCGACAATGTAGCCCTCCAACGATCCATAGGAAGCGCGTGCTTCCGGCTTCATGGCCCTTAAGGCAGCGCGGAAATTTCGAGTGATGGGAAAATAACTATCGGGCGCAGGGACAACTTGTGTCACCAAGACTCCATCTCCAACTTCCCCCAGCGCTGCGGCCAGGGGCGCGGCACCGACGAAGGACACGTTGAGAAACTGCGCCTCAAAGCCATAATCGTGGGCGTACTGGATAAAATGGGCACATGGCCGGTAGGCACCTACCATGATGACCGCACGTAGGGGTGGCGTATCCGTCAGGAGATCGGCCAAGCCGTTTTCGACTGCGATGGTGTTACGCTCATAGCGGCCGTGGGCGATACGACTGACATCGGCAAGTCCATGTCGTTTCAAGGCGGCAATACCACCGCTATAGCCGGCGTCCCCATAGGAGTCGCGTTGGGTGAAGAAGCCGATTTGCTCGGGCTTCAAGCCTTGTTGATCGATTAACATGTCGATCATGGCGGCCGTTTCTTTGGCGTAGCTGGCCCGATAGTTGATCACATAACGGTCGGGTGGCGATTTGCGCAGTACACCCGCGCCCGTAAATGCCCCCAAGAATGGCACCTGGCTGGAATTAGCAATCGGAATAGCGGCTACGACCGTTGACGTCCCCACATTGCCCACCACTGCCAGTACCTGATGCTTATCGATCAGTTCACGCATGTTGGGCGCCGTGCGCTCCGGTTCGTAGCCATCGCCAAGCACGACCAACTGAAGTTTGTGGCCCCGGATGCCGCCGGCCCGATTGACTTCGGCAAAT
>JBDOMT010000285.1:0-2254 GCA_039831705.1 Pirellulales bacterium
CGCGGAATGTGTCAATGATTTTGAGACAGCTACCATACGAATTTAGTGTAGCGCCGTCATTGTAGTTTCCTCTTTTGGTAGTTCATCGGGGGCCATCCCCCGTACCCCCGGGATTTTTTCAGGTATGGCTCGGGTGTTCAAAGGGGGTTGTGGATGAAACATCGGATCGTTAAGTTGGACCTCGCCTGGTGAATCGGAAGCGAGCTCTGTGGGGACACAACTCGCCAAGGGATAACCAGGTCGAGGGTGCGTCAAAGGCGCATCAGGCTTCTTGAGATCTACGATCTCTGGGAGCCTTTTTTCATGGTCCGTATTACTGAGACTCGGGGCCATTTGACCAGGTACTTCAAGTAGACTATTTGCCTCGGCGCTCGTTAGGGGCAAACTCACGATCTCCGTTTTTACCCTAATAGGCTCAGAAGGTGTCTGAATCTCAAGTAGGGGTGAAGGGTTGCCATGATCTACTTCACTGGTGGTTGTGGGTGGATTGATCCAAACCGCGTCAGGCAACGTTTGCGGTTTGGGGCATCCTCGTACGAATCGCTCAGGATGCGCCACGTAAGCATCTTGCAATACATGGGCGCGCTCCGCAATGATTTTTTCTGCGCCACCGTAGTGCAACATGGCAGGCGTTAAGAGCCCGATTCCCGAGTGGTAATGCTCGTCGTTGTACCAATTGAAAAACGAGCGACAATAACTACGCGCATCTTCATAGCTGCCAAAGTGCCTTGGGAATTCTGGACGGTACTTCATCGAAGGCCCTCGGTCACTATGGATCGTGAGCTGATCTTCACAAACACCTTGTTTTTCAACCGTTTGTCGAATCAAACTCGATGCCAAACTGGCCGATTCACAATGGGCCAACATCCATCCCACCACATACCTGCTGTAAATGTCGAGAATCACATAAAGGTGATAGTGTAACCATTTCTTGGGTCCCAATAGCTTGGTGATATCCCACGACCAAACCTGGTTCGGACCGGTCGCTAGCAGCTCCGGCTTCTTGTAATTGGGGTGCCGTAGTTGATTTCTCCTTTCTTTCGAAGCGCTCTCCTCGCTGAGCAACCGATACATCGTGCGCACGCTGCAGAGGTATTGCCCTTCATCTAAGAGGGGCGCGTACACCTCACGCGGTGACTGGTCGACAAACCGCTCTGAATACAATGTCCCTTTCACTTCTAGCCGCTCTTGGGCACTTAACGCCCGTGGAGAACAATGGCGGTCACTCTGACAATCTTTGGTAGGACGACAGCGACGCCGATACAGGGTTGCCCGGGATACTCCCATTGCTTTGCAGGCACCCTGCAACCCAACATCCTTCCCCAAGGTTTCGGCAGCGTCCATCATTCGCTCCCTTCGTCGTCTGGGCTCTTCAGCGGTATCCCCAACATCTCGGAGACTTTTTTTTGGACATCAATGATGATCTCTGCCTGCCGAAGACGCCCAGCAAGACGCTCATTCTCTCGGCGTAACTTGTCGACTTCTTTCGCCAGAGGATCTTTCCGCTTCGCCTTTCGCCCGCGGCGCTTTGGCTCCAGACCGGCCAGAGAACCCTCATCCCGCTGTCGACGCCAAGTTGACAAATGAGACGAATACAGTCCCTCACGACGAAGCAACTCGCCCAGCTGGCCCGGCTCTGTCATGCGGTCCACTTCCTCTAAAATACGCAATTTATACTCGGCCTTGTGTCGGCGTCGTTTCGCTTTTTCAGGGACTTCCGGATCCCCAGCACCGCCTCCTGCTGGCACTTCCTGTGCACCTTTCATCTACCATTTCCTCCTGCCCTCTACAGTAATAAATCAGGAGGTAGTTGTCTCACTTATTTTGGCACAGAGGGTTCTTTGGGATTTGCTGGCTGTATCAGGCAAAGACATTGTTAAGGACTCAATTGAGTGGCTAAACGTCTATTCTTTGTACAAGATCGTCGTCCATATCACTTCCCCAAAACTAAGTGTGCATGAAATTGCGATGGCCAGTTGCTTGGTGATGTAGCTTCTATCCTGCGTGACTTCGCGTGAGTCGTATAAAGTCAGAAACTCCAAGACGTTGCGCTGCTGCTGCCGAGCGGTGGCTACGACGCTGAGCATTCGTTTGACGAAACGGCTGCCCGCCTTGCTGTCAGTCCCGCCGCTGCTTTTGCGCCAGAGCACCGCATGACGAAGCACTCGCTCGGCGCTGTTGTTCTCCCGGTCGATCAATCGACCTTTCCATCAGCCCGGTTGCCATGGTTACGATGTATTTCCAGATCAATGTC
>JBDOMT010000459.1:0-37896 GCA_039831705.1 Pirellulales bacterium
AGCAGGGGTGGCAGACAGTATCCAGTTTATCGAGGCAGATACTCAGAATTTGCCCTTACCAGCCAATCAGTTCCAAATTGTGAGTGTGGCTTTTGGCTTGCGCAATGTCACCGATACCGATCGGGGTTTGGCCGAAATGGCCCGTGTTTGTGCTCCCGGTGGTCGGGTGGCGGTGCTAGAATTTTCTTCCCCCCAAAGTCAGCCTTTGAAGGCCATTTACCAGTGGTATTTCCAACACGTGTTACCACGAATAGGGCAGTTTCTGGCTCGAAACCAGCGTGAGGCATACCGTTACCTCCCCCAAAGTGTCGGCCAATTTCCCCAGGGAGAGCAACTGGCAGCACGATTTCGTGCGGTGGGTCTCACGCAGGTAAGCTATCGTTGTTTGACACTGGGGATTGCCACACTCTACGTAGGCACCAAACCGCCCATTAAGGATTAATGCTTTGTCAAACGAATCTTTTCGCTTAGCGATTGTTACGATTTTTTATCCCGTCGAATGATGCTGCTATCTCTGATCGAAAAGTTCGGCTTGACCAGATAAATAGAAAAGGAAACGACATCGTGTCGACAGATAAAAATATATGCGTAGCAGTTACTGGCGCCAGTGGGGCCGTCTATTCTGTCAGGCTTATCGAAGTGCTGCTCGCCACGGGCCATGATGTGCACCTCTCGATCACTCCCAGTGGTGCGCAGGTAATCCATCAGGAGATGGATCTGCATGTTGACCTGGAGGATTTTCAGGCCGCGGATCTCATGCTGGAAAATATCACCGATGCGGACGATAGCAAGATTCGTTTGTTGCAGGCCAGTGCGGGGATAGGCACGGCCGATAGTAATGTTCTCTCCGCAGAAGGTGGCCGTGTGGGACAACTAGTGTACCACCACTATCGGGATTTCAATGCACCGATGGCCAGTGGTTCATTTCGAACCAAGGGTATGGTCGTATGCCCCTGTTCAGGGTCAACACTCAGTGCTATTGCGCATGCCACCGCCAGCAATCTGATCCAACGGGCTGCAGAAGTGCATCTCAAGGAGCGTCGACGTTTGATTGTCGTGCCTCGCGAAACGCCCCTGTCGCTGCCTCACATCGAAAACATGAAGCAAATAACCAAGGCAGGTGGCATCGTCTTGCCCGCATCCCCCGGTTGGTACCATGGGGTCACCAAGGTTCGAGATTTGGTCGACTTTGTGGTCGGTCGCATCTGCGATCAACTGGATATCGACAATTGCTTAATGCAACGTTGGGGAATGGAGAATTAAGAAGAATTCAAGGTGTCTTGCACTCACTGAGGATTTGACGATAGGTGTCTCGGGCATGAGCGTATGCGGCCTTTGCATCGCCCAGTTCGGCCGCGGCGATAAACTGTTCTTTCTGACTCCAGCAGCGGTCGACGCCTTCCAGGCACCACTGGGCACTGCGGCTCGAGGCGCGGATTGGTTGGTCGCCTACCAGCACAAATACAGGATTCGTGTGAGAAGATGCCAAAATGCGCACAGCGATCCAACTACTCTTGTCGATCGGAGTTTTCAACGAAATCTCTTGCAACGTCCCATCCGCGACGATGGTTTGACTTGCCACCGGATATCCGTTGACGATCAACTCCACCGGGACTTCGCGTGAATTGTCGATGCGGGCCCGTTCAAGATGCCAATAGGGTTTTTGCGAGACCGGTTTGTCATGGATTTGCTTGTCTGGTGTTTTGTCCAACAGGGCCGATACGCGAACGGTTGCCTGAACCTGAGCTGGAGCGTCAAGTTGAAGAACGCTGCCATCGGTGCCAACGGCCACATCATCGAGTTGAAAATCGATCAAGTGGCTGCGGCCATCGGACACATAGGCCCGTCCGTTGAGAATACCCTCGCACCAGGCATCGTAGCTCAAGCGACCATCGATTTTCACGTAGGAGCGGCCTAACCCAACTCGCTCACCGTAAATACAGGGGAAATCGGTTTCACCGCTGATGCGAGTACGGAAACCACAGTTAAGTGTGTGGTACCAGATATTCAGCTCCCACGGGTAGGGTGTGTCGACCATCGATAGAAAATCAACCGCTGGCACTTTGGTATCACCTGGGCCGTCCACTTGATGGGTGACATCAACGATGTACTCGGTGGCACCAATGCCATCGTAGGGGGGGACTTCGTAGATGGGTAATTCTTTCCCTTTCACGGCCAGTCCCCAGCCGGAGTGAGCTGGCCCGACGACAGCGCCTTGCTTATTCGCCCAGCGCAGCGTATTCAAGCAGAGCGTGGGCCAGTGATCGGTCGAGTCGCCCCCTGGGGGAATTTGTTGGGACAGGCCTAACAGGCAAAGGTGGCCTGAACGATGCGAGCCAAAACCGCTGACCTCGACATCGTAGCGCAATAGATAGGGGTATTTCGATACTGCATCTTCTTTACCGGTAAAGAACTGCTTTTGGAAATCAAAGCAGGGGCCCCAAGTCAAGTTGGCACCAATTTTGAGATCCTCGCCCAGGCAGTGCCGCATCATATCGGGGGCGAACACCCCTTCGGTAGGTTTTGCGTAATGGGCACAACCGGCAGCATGGATGTGATGATCGCCTGACCACCAGCCATAGGCTGCCGGGTCGACCCAACGTTTTAACGCAAAGGTCAATTGGGCCGGTTCTTTGGTGATTTGCACCTGTTGAACTTGTTCGTGATATTCCGGGCCACGACGACAGGTGACGGTGTACTTGCCCGGTGGCAGCATCACTTGTTCACCATCCTCCCGATAGATTTGGGGATGAAACCAAAAGTCGGGTGCCAGACGTTTCGACTGCGCGGGGTAGACCCGTCGCTGTGGATCTCGAATGACGAGTGATGCGGTTGTTGGCTGCCCATTTTCATCGAGTAGATGCAGTCCTATGGGAGTTGCCTGTTGGCATACAAAATCAAACGTTGCATCACTGCGAAACCCCAAGTCTTGCGTTCCCTGTCCTACGTCAAACGATAGCACGGCCGATCGACGACCCGCATCGCGACTGTAGAGTTGGATGATGCGGTACTCCAGTCCCGCACCGCTCAAAGTTTTAGTTAATGGTCGACCTTCGAATAGGTCCACCCCCAGCCATCGATCGCGGCCTTCGGCCCGGGTTGCGTTAGGCACTTTCATGGCTTGCGGACTGGCGACTTTCAACGCCGCAGTCACGCCCGCCTTATTGCGGATTTTGATCAGGAAAACACTCCAACCATTTTGCACCAATCGCCTCGAAGCGGGGCCGGGTATTACCTTTACGCGTGATTCGGGATTGATCTGGACATCGAGCAGGCAGAGCGGATCGAGCGCTTCTTGAATCAACTTCAACCCGGTCGCATCGTCCTCAGCCAACGATGCGTTCTTCAGCGACTCCACTTGTTTCTCGCTTAACGGTTCGCCCAAATAGTCGAGTGCTTCGCGAAGCCTCTGAACATGGACGCCGACCGGTTGAAAATCGATGTCCGTGACCATGGGCAAGGCACCCTCGGCAGGTGCACTTGCGTAGAGATCGCCCCCCCAGACAATCCAGGAAACCAAGACAATCGCGAGAAATTTGCTTGTTGTAGACTGCTTCACGGAAAGTTCTCCCAGAGGGCCGATTAGAGGATGATTCAACGGAGTGAAATGGACCGTACGACGGTCCGTACATCATCGGCTAGGCACCCAGGGCCCGTCAAGCGAATTTCGTGTCCCTCTAAGCCCTGCTCAGAGATTTTTGTATCGCTGTTGAGAAGCTTAGGATCGACTTTTGCATTTTTCCATGCTGGCAAATTGGACGGTGAGATTTAGGTTAACGTTATTTTGGCAACACATCCTCCCTAACAACTCTCTACCAGTGAATAATCACCACGAAGAGCACGAAGACAGGTACGAACAGGGACTTTTACGACTTGTTGAGTCTTCGAACGCTTCTTGTTTCACCGTGTTATAACAAAGTGGTTATTCTTCTCTTTCCTTTGTGCTCTTCGTGGTCTTATTGTTGCAATCGGAAGATTTTGTAACTCATGAGTGTCTATTAGGGTGTTTAAAACATCTCGTACTCACCGTTTTTCAGTGACTATCTTTGAAATTTTTTCTGAAAAATGCAATACCTGAGCTAAAACTCGTTTTGCCGTTTTGTAGACGGATAGGACCTATTTGCCTATCATGTTCCCATAATCGGATTTTCTTCATTTTGTTACGATTTTTCAGGGGCTCCTGTCCGCCATCTTCATGTTCACACCCATGGTACATCTGTTGTCGCTGATTCGTTTCAGCCATACCATCTTCGCGCTGCCGTTTGCATTGTTTTCGGCGTTGATGGCTTGGAGTGTGCCTGGGGCGGCTCCTTGGCGCTGGCGCGAATTGCTGGGTATCTTGCTGGCGATGGTGACCGCTCGCAGTGCGGCAATGGCTTTTAACCGGTTGGCCGATCGGCAGATCGATGGGGCCAATCCACGTACGGCGGGACGCCATCTACCGGCTGGGACTCTCTCGGTGCCAACGGTCAGGCTGTTTGCCGTGAGTTGTTCGGTGGCATTTGTCGCTTCGACGTTATTGCTATTGCCCAACCAGTTACCACTCTACCTGGCCCTGCCGGTGCTGGCTTTTTTGTTGGCATATAGCTACACCAAGCGATTCACCGCGCTGGCCCACTTTTGGCTGGGAGCGGCACTGGCGCTCGCGCCAGTGGCGGCATGGATTGCCATTCGAGGAGAGGTGGTACTCGCACGGCCCGCAGACCTGATGCCAGCCTGGATCCTGGCTGGAGCGGTCATGGCTTGGGTTGCGGGATTCGATATCCTCTACGCCTGTCAGGATGTGCAATTCGATCGGACAGCCGGGCTTCACAGCGTACCGGTATGGTTGGGAGTTGCAGGCGCCTTACGTCTGGCAGCCTGTTGCCATGGAGTGACTGTGGTACTTTTGGCCTTGTTGCCGCTGGTGTTTCCCCCACTGGGTTGGATATTTTGCCTTGGCGTGGCGGCCGTGGCTGGCCTTCTGCTCTACGAACACGCTTTGGTGCGGCCCGATGATTTGCAGCGGGTCAACGTGGCCTTCTTCCAGGTCAATGCCATCATCAGCCTGGGCCTGCTGATCGTGGGGAGTCTGGACTTATGGCTGGGGTCAGTGCGATAATGCGTTCGGAAGAAAAAGGAATAAAAAAAGTAGGTGTCGGGTATCGGGTGTCAGGAAAAAAGTGTTAATGCATACCCCACACACGGCCCTCCCCTAACACCTGTTACCTGTTACCTGTTACCTGTTACCTGTTACCTGTTACCTGTTACCTGTTACCTGTTACCTGTTACCTGTTACCTGTTACCTGTTACCTGTTACCCAACAATCCCATGCTGCGTACCACTACTCCACTGCTCAAACCTATCCGTGACAAAGTCGAGGCGGCCCAGCGACTTTCGCTTGACGATGGCCTGCTCCTGTCGAGGCTCGACGTGCCGCTGCCCGAGGTGGGCGAATTGGCCAATTTGGTGCGTGAACGTTTACACGGCAATGCCGCCTACTACAACATCAACACGCATTTGAACCCCACCAATGTGTGTGTCTATCGCTGCAATTTTTGCGCATTTCGTGCCGACCTACGCGAGTCGCGAGGTTACCTCATGAGCGATGAGCAGATTCTGGCTCGAGGCCAGGAAGCCATCGATGTGGGGAGTACCGAGATGCATATTGTCGGTGGTTTGCACCACCAACAGCCCTATGAGTGGTATCTGAACATTATCCGCCTGTTGCACGATACCTATCCCAGTTTGCACTTAAAGGCCTGGACTCCGGTGGAGATTGAATGGTTTTCGCGCCTGGCTAAAAAATCGATTCGAGCCATCTTGGAGGAGCTGATGGAAGCCGGGTTGGGTAGCATGCCGGGTGGAGGAGCTGAAATTTTTCATCCAGAAATTCGCAACCAAATTTGTGAGCACAAGGCGGATGCGGGTTGTTGGATGGAAGTCCATCGCACGGCCCACGAATTGGGGCTGCGCACCAACTGCACCATGCTCTATGGTCACCTCGAAAAGGACTACCATCGCGTGGACCACCTGCTGCGATTACGCGAGCTGCAGGATGAAACGGGTGGCTTACAAACATTCATTCCGCTGGCTTTTCACCCAGAGAATACGGGTCTTGCTCACATTACCAAAGCATCCGGCCCGATGGACTTGCGCACGATTGCCATGAGCCGTCTGCTACTTGATAATATTCCGCATGTCAAAGCCTACTGGATCATGCTCGGGCTGGGGACGGCCCAAGTGGCTCTCTCCTATGGGGCCGACGATCTAGATGGGACCGTTCGGCATGAGCTCATTTATCATGATGCGGGAGCTAAGACCCCGGAGATGCTCAGCGTTGAAGATATCCGTCAATTGATCAAAGAAGCCGGTCGGGAGCCCATTGAGCGCGACACACTCTACCGACGGGTCGAACGGGATGGGACGCAGTGGCAAGTTAGTGAGTCGGTTATGGCCGACTTTTAAATCAGCCTCTGGAGGCTGGCATCAGAAAGTCCACTATAATCCTTACACTTCTTAATCCTACATTCCTTGTTCTATATTCAATCTCCCAAAGAAGACCAAAAAGAATATTGAATATCGAACAAGGAGTGAAGAATCACGAATGAAAAAAATTCCATGTAGGTATTTCGAAAAACCGAGACCTTCCTTACAAACTTGTAGCAGCCTCTATGTCGTCTTCTCGCTCCCCAAAACATCGTTCTCGATACAGAACCAGGCCATGGGCGGCGTGGTACAACGCGCCGCATTCCAGGTTGAGCCCTTCAGTATCTGCGAGTAATTGACACAGGTAGGTGGCCGCACGGCGGATCCACGGTTCGGACAACTGTTGGGGTTCAAGAGCAGTGGCCAAAAATTCTAATGTATGCCCGGTTGCACCGAGGTTTTCGCCTACGCTACGTGAGCGTGCGGGGCGTTCGAAATAACGGATTGAAAACGCGCCATTGGGCAATTGATTGGTGTGCGCCGCTTCCACCGCCCAGTCAATCCGGGTGGTAGCCGCTTCCCATCCGCCGGTCAATTCGCGGTCGGGATATTGTTGTTGGTAACGCTTCACCGCCATGGCCATGCCGATGAGTCGGTGCGTACCTCCGCAGGCGCCCTCATTGATTCGATCCTGGCCATCGTATTCATCGTGGACCGTTCCACCCTCCATCGTAAGTATCCGTTCCACGCTCCAACGCGATCCATCGGCCGCATCCCACGATTGATCAATCGGTTGCAGGTATTGGGACAAGCCAATCAGAGACCAGCTACACTCTTTGCCTTCGTAAGTATCGTGCATCGCCTGGGTGAGGATATCGTAGATTTGATATTGCTGGCCGTTGACCTGCAGGGGGTGTTTATGAGGGATGCCGCTCTGCGAAACGACGGCCAACCACTGATCTTCATGCCCTTGCCCCTGTTTGCCCGGTTCGATTTCTGCACGCAGCCCCGCGTTTCCTTTGCGCAGCGTCCAGCCTTTCATCGGCTGCCCCGCCAGCACCCAGTCGAGCGTGTTCACCTGCTGGTCACCATGGCGGACTTGAAAGTCGCGTCCAAAAGCGAGCACTCCATGCAAGATTTGCCAGGCAGCATTTTTCTCCAGACTTAGCTCCCGTTGGTGTTCGATAAAGTCGATCGTGTCGTCCAGGATTTTCCGGAGTTGCTCGTCTGCTGGAGGGTCCGAGGGCTGCTGCGCCAGCATGCGTGTGGACGCTGCGGAAGACCCAGGGCTATTGGGAGAGGTGCCAGCTTCAGAATCGCCAGTTTGAGGGGTGGCGGTCTGAGGGGTGGTGGTCAAGGCCTGTTCGCAGCCCCCCGACAAGGGGGGTAAGGCCAATAGCAACCATCCGCCTGTGGTGAGTAACCGGGGTGGAAACTTCATGTTGCGCTCTCGGGAGGTTTTTAACTTGGACTGGAAACGTCAAGCGATGCAAGTTATCGTTTTATGTAGATCATAAATCAACTCCAACCGTTTGTGAAATAAGACCTTCAAGGTAATAACCATGTTTCAATACTATTTTGACTATCTTCTTTGGGTTTCGCCTGCCTTATTGCTGATGTTTTGGGCTCAAATGCGAGTGAAATCAGCATTTGCCGAGGCGCAGAAAGTACCGGCCCACTTGAGTGGAGCTGCTGCGGCCCGTCATATCCTCGACGTGGCCGGATTGCAAGATGTGGCCATTGAAGCTATCCCCGGCCGGCTTTCCGATCATTACGACCCGCGAGCTAAAGTGCTCAGGCTTAGCCAAGATGTTTATGGGGCGCATACCACCGCTGCGGTAGGCATTGCCGCCCACGAAGCGGGTCATGCCATCCAGGATGCTAAAAACTACGCGCCCCTCGTGATACGCAATATCGCCGTGCCAGCTGCGACCTTTGGCGGCAATGCGAGCTTAATCATGATGATTGCAGGCGGATTATTGGGGTTCCCGTCGTTAATCTGGCTGGGCATCATTGCATTTGCCTGTGTGGTTGGGTTCCAGATTATTAACTTGCCGGTTGAATTTGACGCCAGCGCTCGAGCCAAGCGGCTATTAGCCGACTACGGCATCGTGCCCGAGCAGGACATGGTTTACGTCAATCGAGTACTCAACGCGGCCGCTTGGACCTATGTCGCCGGTACTCTGCAGGCAGTGCTCACGCTGCTGTTTTATATCTCCCGCTTTGCCGGTGGCCGTGACTAGATTCTCTTGTTCAGAGCGGGTACCATGCGGGCGTGCTCTATTGTCTGGTCAAGCCTTACTTTTGGAGTAGCCGCAGCCAAAGGTACTGGCAGGGAAAAAGTTTATTTGTGCGTCGGTTTATTTGTGCGTCGGTTTATTTGTATGTCAATCCAAAAAGAATAAGTTTGACAAAGCACTAGCAATGGATATTTTTCGGGAGGAGTGTGATGGTACAACGATTTTGCAATCATTCGGCCCTGCTGATCGTAGGGGTCTTTGTGGGCCTGCTTCTGACCACTCTATGGGGCGGCAGTCCGTGGCGATCTGGTAATTGGCAAGGCGTGATGGTTGACGCCTCGGCCACACAGGGGCAGGACAACTTTTCGATAGCTACGGGACTGATTGGCAATGGTATCGAGGGCCTGTATTTCCTGGACTACCTGACCGGCGATTTGCGCGCGGTCGTGCTCAATCGGCGGACAGCCAGATTTAGCGGTTTTTATCAGTACAACATCCAGAATGACTTCAACGTTTCCGGCAGCAAGAATCCTAAATTCCTGATGGTGACTGGCCAGGTGGAAGTGCCAAGAGGACGTGGGCCGACCCAAATTGGCAATAGTGCCATTTATATTGCCGAGGCAACGACTGGGCAGGTCAATGCCTATGCGATTGAATGGAGTTCAGCCAAATATGCGGCAGGGAAAATTGATCAAGGCACTTTCACACTGTTAGACGGTGAGCAACTGCGTACAACCTTTGTTCGTGATCAATAGGTATTTTTCATGTCCAACGGGGTCAATGGGTCCAACGGGGTCATCCAAATTCAAGTTAACGGCGAATCGCGACAGGTGGACCGGCAGACGACGATGGCCCAGTTGCTTGATGCGATGGGGATCGATAACCGTCAACTGGCGGTGGAGTGCAACCTGCAGTTGGTGCCTCGAGGTGAGCATGCGTCCAAGCAATTGGCGGAGGGTGACCAGTTGGAAATCGTGACGTTGGTGGGCGGAGGCTGATTCATTGCGCCAAAGCGAACTTGGACAATGTTCGCGTGGGGCGTTGTTTAAGAGGCGTTGCTGGATTCGCGAACATTCTCCAAGATTCGTTTGGCTGGGGACGCATAGCGGATAGGTGGAGTTGTTCTGTGGTGTTTACGGTTTGTGTGGATGGGGGCTTTGTGTGTGTTGATATTTTTGGGTGGCACCGACACTAGTCCGCAGAACGGTTTTTTGGCGAGAGGGACGTGTTCGGATTAGTGTCGGTGTGCGCAGCACAGGAGGGCTACTCATTTTGGTGTATTGGGGTGGTTATTGGCCTCTTGTGCTACGCACCCCGACAATCGTTCGAGTAAGTTTGCGAGCAGGCTAGGTCCACTCCGAATGACTGTCGGTGCCACCCTCAAGTCCTTCCCTCAAGCCTTTTGTGTCACTAAGGAAACAACCATGGCCACAGCAGTAACAATCGAAGAGAAAACATCACCTGCTCAAGATCCTTTGCAATTGGGCAGTCACACCCTGGCTAGTCGTTTGATTGTGGGGACTGGCAAGTATGCCAGCTATGAGCAGATGGGCGTGGCACTTGAACGTTCTGGTACGGACTGCATTACGGTGGCTATTCGGCGCGAGCGACTGATCGATGCGGAGGGAAATAATTTACTCGATGCAATCGATACCTCTCGTTACACTTTGTTGCCAAATACGGCCGGCTGTTTCAGTGCAGCCGATGCGGTTCGTGTGGCCCGCTTGGGCCGAGAAATTCTATTGGGGCTGGAGAATCCTGGGGCGAACTGGGTCAAGCTGGAAGTTCTCTCCGATACCAAAACCTTGCTCCCCGATCCGGTTGCTACCATAGAAGCTACCGAGCAGCTTGTAGCCGATGGATTTCAGGTGCTTTGTTATTCGACCGATGATCCGATCATCGCCAGGCGACTGAAGCAAGCTGGGGCCACCAGTGTGATGCCCGCAGGCAGTCCGATTGGATCAGGTCAGGGGATTCTAAACCCCAACAACATACGCATTTGCCTGGAATACTTGAAAGAGGACGATCCGGACTATCCGGTGATTGTCGATGCGGGTGTTGGCACGGCAAGCGATGTGGCGATTGCGATGGAGTTGGGGGTCGATGGAGTGTTGTTGAATACAGGGATAGCCCATGCACGTGATCCGCTGAGAATGGCAGATGCCATGCGTCATGCCATGCACGCTGGCCGACAGGCTTGGTTATCAGGACGTATTCCTAAGAAATTGTATGCCACTGCCAGTAGTCCTGAGGAAGGAATGGTTGCGAGTTGAAAGGCAAATTCAGGAGGGCGGGGTCTGGCTCGTTTATTCGCCCGTTTATGCTTTTTCACACATCGGATAGGGGCGATTAAAGGTGCCTGCCCCCTTTCAACGCGAAGTACTGGACGTTTAACTCTGAACCCTAACACTCTCACTGTCGACGACATTCTGGGTCCCGAGGGCGCGATTGCCCGTCGGTTGGAGCACTACGAACAGCGCCCTCAGCAGCTCGCCATGGCGGAAGCGGTGGCTAAGGCAATTGCCGAATCCCATCATTTGGTGGTGGAAGCGGGGACTGGAGTTGGCAAAAGCTTCGCCTATTTGGTGCCTGCGATACTGGCCGCCACCGCACCGATGGACCAGGGAAAAGGGTTGCCCCAGGGAAAAGGGGTCAATTTAACAGGGCGGTCTGAAGGAGCGCGGTCACCAGGGGGAAGACAGAAGGCGAGCGGAGGATCCGCTCAGGGTCGGCCGCCACGTGTGATCATTTCGACGCATACGATCAGTTTACAAGAGCAGTTGCTGCATAAGGACCTGCCGCTTCTCAATAGTGTTATACCTCGAGAATTTTCAGCAGTTCTCGTGAAAGGTCGGCGCAATTATCTCAGTCTGCGCCGTATGCAGACGGCCCGCCAGCGGAGCAACAGTCTGTTTGACGAGTCGGAATCGATTCAACAATTGGATAAACTGCATGCGTGGAGTCTCGAGACAGACGACGGATCGCTGAGCGATTTGCCCTATCAGCCACAGCATCAGGTTTGGGACGAGGTGGCCAGTGATCATAGCAACTGCATGGGACGACGTTGCCCTAGTCACAGCAATTGTTTTTACTATCGGGATCGACGTCGTGTACAAAATGGGCAACTGCTGGTCGTCAATCATGCCTTGTTTTTCAGCGACCTTGCGTTACGGCGTCATGGAGTGAGTCTTTTGCCCGACTATGACGTGGTTGTGTTTGACGAAGCGCATACGCTAGAAACGACCGCTGCCGACCACTTGGGAATATCGCTAAGTAGCGGACAGTTCGATTACGTCCTCAATCGGCTTTATAACGACCGAACTAATAAAGGGCTGTTGGTACACCATCAGATGTTGGACCTGCAGCAACAGGTCGAACGTTGTCGGGTTGCAGCAGACGAGTACTTTGCCGATTTGTGGCAGTGGCGAGACTCGTCGTCAAACTCCAATGGCAGAGTGATGGAGCCGTTGGCCATCCGTAATCGTCTAAGTCCTGAATTGCAGGTACTGGCGCGCAAGGTGAAGGGGGCTGGAACTCGATTGCATGAAGAGACGGACAAGCAAGATTTTATTGCCGCCCACGATCGACTTGTCAGTTTGGCGGGTGAGTTGGCCGAATGGCATGGCCAGCATTTGGAGTCGGCCGTCTATTGGGTTGAGTTGCCCCGAAGCCGGCGTGGTCAGCCTCGTATGAAGCTCGCCGCGGCTCCACTCGATGTGGGGCCTGAGCTGCGCGAGCAGTTGTTCCATCAAGTTCCAACCGTGATCATGACCAGTGCGACGCTGTCAGTTGGCAAACAGGGACGGTTTGATTTTTTTCAAAACCGAGTTGGTCTCCTGCAGTGTGAGCAAGTCTGCTTGGACAGTCCTTTCAACTATCGAGAGCAAGCGCAGTTGGTGGTCATACGTGGCATGCCCGATCCTGGCTCGCAGCGTCAGGCATATGAGTTGGCTTGTATTGACCAGATCAAACGGCTGGTTCAGGAGACCGATGGCCATGCTTTTGTATTGCTAACCAGTTTCGACATGATGCGACGAATTCAGATCGGGTTGGCACCTTGGTTGGCCAGTTGCAACTTAAATTTACTCAGCCAGGCCGATGGCTTGCCGCGTACACGCATGCTGGAGCAATTCAAAAAGAATCCACGGGCCGTGCTATTGGGCGCGGACAGCTTCTGGCAGGGTGTGGACGTGCCAGGTAATGCATTGCAACAAGTGATCATTGCCAAGTTGCCTTTTGGGGTGCCAGACAGGCCTCTGCTGGAAGCAAGATTAGAGGCCATTCTCGCTGCAGGGGGCCAACCGTTTCGCGATTATCAGTTGCCTGAGGCGATACTCAGGTTAAAGCAGGGCTTCGGACGACTGATCCGCAGCCACCGTGACCGGGGTCGAGTGGTAATTCTTGACCCTCGAGTGGTGACGAAATCTTATGGCAAGCTATTTCTCGATTCGCTGCCCGATTGCCAACGGGTGGAGTTGCGATATGACAAAGGGTAAACCTCTACCCTCATATCTCACTTAGTTTCTCTGTTGTTACGTCATAGTGAAAATTGACTCTTCGGGTTGAACTTCCTCCTCCTGTTTGCCCGATATCATTCGTAGCGAACTGTTTTCTTTTTATCTGACGATAGGTGCTAGCACCTATCTTGTCTCAATTCCTGGAGTGAATCATTTCGGGGATTGTGGCCAGTGTCTGTGTTTGAGTGGCGTCGAATAGATGGCAAGGTGCGTGCTGCCAAGAGTTTGCTGCAAGTGTCAGGGTATTTTCCGGGGGGAGAGATCAATGCAACGATGGGTGCTCACTGAAGGATTACGATTTATTGCGGGGATGCTTGCTTTGATAGCAAGTTGCCAGCCATTTCAGGGAACATGTGTTTTGGGACAGCAGCGGAGCTTTGGTCCGGTATCTACTCTGGGGCCGGTGATCGAGCCACAAGATTTGGAGTTTGAGTCGACTTTTTCAAATTTGTTGGGGGGCAATCCCCTTCGATCTCCCGCTCGAGTTGTGAAGCAAGACCATCCCAAAACGCCCATTTGGGTTGCACCGAAAGATCGGGCCCCCAAAGATTACTCGAAGCGCGAGATTGCAGGCCCCAATCTTCAGGGGCCCCGTCTTAAAAGCCCTCAGCAAGCGGTGCAGAGCCCTCAGCAAGAGGTTGCCAGCCAACAGAAAAAACCCATCAGTAGCGTCGATAGTCTACAGGCCCGGTTGGAAGCCAAGGTGAAACCAATACCCCATTTGGCCGCGCGCATGCCTCTTCGACCTCAGGTACCTGCCGCCGGTCCCGTGTTCGGTAAGGCGGAGTCCCCATCGGATTCTGGCACGGCAGGGTCTAAAGTACCAAAAGCCGAAACACCAAAATCCAAATCGCAAAAATCCAATTCGACAGGTTCCAGAATTCAAGCCAAGCCGGAGCCAAAGACCCAGCCAAAGACTAAGCCGCGGGTAGAAAAAAAACTACCTCCTCTGTCCAAGCAGCAACAACAATTACGTGCGAAAGTCCGTCGTGTGCTAACTCACTACTACGGCCGCCCGATGAACACGCGAGATCGGAGTCCTTGGGAGCTTATGCATGCCATGCTGGCTTTTGAGGTCCATAGCCAGGTGCTTCAGGGAGGGCCTCAAGGTAAACCGATTACGGCTGTCGGTTGGATGTGTTTCAACTTGCCATGCAAGCAACGGAATTTGATGTATGTGAACGACGCCGGTCAGATGCGGGTGAAGGTGGGGCCGGCTCTGCAAGGCCACCATGGTCAATTGCTGGCCATGCTTGCGCAATCGAGCGTGAAGAAAGATTATCCCATGCGTATCGGCGAGGAGCAGTTTCAGGTTGCCGATTTGATTGAAATGGAGAAGCAAACCTGCTACCCACGCACGGAATTAACCTTCAAGCTCATCAGTTTAATGCACTACCTCGATTCCGATGCCCATTGGTTAAACGACCAGGGCCTGGAGTGGGACATTCCCCGATTGATTCGTGAGGAACTCAGACAACCGGTCCGGGGCGCCGCTTGTGGCGGCACCCATCGCTTGGCGGGGCTCACGCTAGCCTACAAAACACGTATCAAACGGAAAGAACCGGTGGATGGCGACTACTTGCGGGCCAAGAAGTTTGTGCAGAATTACCAGCGCTATGCCTACCGTTTGCAAAACTCGGATGGCAGTTTCAGTACCGAGTGGTTTCGCGGTAGGGGTGACCAGGACGACGTCGACCGGCGTTTAAAAACGACGGGCCATATCCTGGAATGGCTCCTCTACACGGCTACAGAAAAGGAACTTCATAGCTGGAAAACGACTCGAGCCGCCAATTACCTGGCGAATATCATGTACAACAATCGATACCGTGACTGGGAAGCGGGACCTCTGGGACATGCCGTGCATGCGCTCCTCTTGTACGACCGAAAGGTCTTTGGCAAATACGATCGGTGGAATAGCGATTTAGTGGCGCACAAGCCGTCTAAGTGATCACTCCGCCATTGATCTCTCCTGGCAGCTAGTCTACACTTCAACCACCTATATATTATTCGCTAGTCGTTGCCAGCCGGGATAGCAACATCGATGGCGCCTCAGATCAAGTTCACGGACCAGCTCCAATCACTTTGCGAAATTGCATCGCGTATTGCCGGTAGTGCCGACGCGGATGCATTACTTTTTTTGCTGGAAGGGCCGGTCGATTGGCAGCGACTCCGCAAAGCCACAAAAAAACATACCGTGCTGCTATCCGCCGATCGGGCCGAATTCTTCGACGGCGCCGAGGCGGCCGGGTTCGACGCAGTTTTGTTGAACATCCCTCACAGCCCGGTCTATGAGCAGTTGACTCAATCTCTGCTGGAGTGCGTGGCCGACGATCTGCTTTCCCCGAGTTCTTGTGTCGTGGCCCTCTACAGCGGTTTTGAAGTGGGTATTATTGATTCGTTGAGCATCATTCGTCTGGATGAGCATTTGGGTCGTTTGACGGTGCACGACTTGCGCCAATTGGAGACGCAGGTACCGCTCGATACGCTCAAGACGGCCGTCGATTTGGCTGTCGATATTGGCAGAGAAGGCCGTGAGGGGAAGCCTGTGGGCACCCTATTCGTGGTGGGGGACCACCGCAAGGTGATGAAGCATTGTCATTCGATGGGCTTCGATCCTGTACGTGGCTACAATACTAGCGAACGCAAGTTCGAAGGCACCAAGGTCCGCGAATCGCTTAAGGAAATCGCCCAACTGGATGGGGCATTCGTCGTCTCGGCCGATGGCACGGTGGTGGCTGCTTGCCAGCATGTTTCCGCGCCAGCCGTAGATATCACCCTCAGCAAGGGTCTGGGAGCCCGCCACTGGGCCGCTGCGGCCATCAGCCGGGCCACCAGTGCGATCGCCATCTGTGTCAGTGAATCCAATGGCACCGTGCGTCTGTTTCAAAACGGCGAGGTCATGCTCCGCATCGAGCCCTTCCGTCGTGCGATGAAGTGGAAAGATTTCGAGTACGATCCCCCCGGGGCAGGGGAATAAGTAGGCCCAGTAGCAAGGGGGCCAATAGATTGAGCGATGATGGTTCTGGTACGGCAACGGTTGAGGGAGGGTCGATCGTCCCGAACCGCTGCTGCCATACGGTCAGATCCAACATGTCGACGGTTTGATCTTCATTGGCATCGCCATCTTCCAGAGTCGCACTGCCTTCCAGTCCCAACCCGCGTTGCCAGGTCAGGAAATCGGCTCCATCGATGTCGCTGTCTGCATCGAAATCGGCAGATTCCACGACCGCGTTTTCAACTGTCCCTGAGAGTGTCAGAAGCAAGTCCGTAAGTTGGTTGGCCCCTGATAGATCTTCATCGGAGAAACGGAGAGTGTAGCTGGCGGAAAATTCGCCTACGACGGACGTGTCGAACAGGGCGGTGAATGTGTTGCTCATGCCAGCATCCAACGCCGCTTCGCCAATCAAGGGCGTGAGGTCGGTGGTCAGCGTCGAAGTGTCTCCAGTGGACAGGATACTGTCAAGTTCCATGGCTGCGGTGAATCCGGTGGTCGACTCCAGATTGAACAAGTCGAAGTTCCATGTGGGTGTGGCACTGCCTTGAGCGACCGATCCTAAGTCGAGCAGTAACGTATTGAGATCGGCCACGTCACTGAAAGAAGCGTTGGCATGGTCCAATACGTTCAAGCTGATGTTTAGCAGGTCGTTGCCGTCGTTCTCTCCATGTCCTGTTCCAGCACCGGTAGTGATGTCGAGGTTGTCGATAGTAACGCTGCCGCTGCGTGACCCGGCCGAAAAAGTGTTCGTGTTGAGACCGACGGTCAGTATGCTACTGTCGGATCCAGTGTTATTGATGGCGAAAGCATGGTGCCGGCCTGTAACCGACGAAGTCGCGTCGCCCGAGGAAGCCACCTCATAGTAGGTGCCATCGAAACCCGATTTGTGAAGTATTGTATTTTGTGCTGAGGGTACATTGGCTCCGACAAGAACCGATCCTAAGTCGACTTCAAGCGTAGAGCTACCATCTGCTGCAGGTTCGCTGCCAACGTAGAGCCGGCTATCATTTTGCTGATCGACATAGACACTCCATACGTATTCTGGCCGGTCAATGTAGGCATTGCGATTGTTGGTGTAATAGGTGGGATTCAGTGTGGAACTGTAAATTGCCTGATTCCGCCTGCGTTCAAATTCATCTGGCGGGTCGAGGTAATGCCAGGCGAGAAGCGACGATCGATCACCCATCTGGTTACCACTGGGAAAGCTATCTGTCAGTGACAAGCCCGAGGAGGCGTAGCGTGTATCGGAGTAAAAGAGTTGGCGTGCAGTATCGCCTTTATCCGCATCCCCTGGAAAATAGTAAGATCCGAGGCTGCGATGAGAACCGATGGTTGTTTCAAAGCCAAAGGGCATGTTGGCGCGATTGGAATTAATGTTGGTATCGGCTGGGCGCAGGGCGTGGGGGTCGCCAAGATTTCCCCTGATCCCGTTGCTGGCGGAACCTGGCTGCCGCGACTGGGGCCAAATGTGTTCACGATTCCAAGGTAATTGTCCTCCCAAATTCCACACACCCGATACGGATGTACGGTTGTAGGCCAAAAGAATATTCCCAGGGATATCGGGATCCGCATCGGTGACCGCCGCAGAATATCGGAAATCGCCATACGATCTCTGGATATGCCCAGTCGACATGACAGACGTCAACTGGCCCTTGAGGGTCGAACCTGTTCCGGTGGCGGAGTTGTAATAGCCGACCGGAGGATCGAAGGGCCCGGCCAGGGCAATGGCGGAAAGTATCAACACAACCGAGCAAGCCAGAAACCGTCCGGGCCATGAGAAGCTGCCAGGCTTCCCACGACCCGGATATTCCGATGCGCGATGTTGTCTCCAGGTAATCAAAACGAAGGCGATGCCCAGCAACAGGGCGGAGCTTGGTTCGGGAACCGCTTGGGATAAGAGGGCGCTGTTGGAGCCGGTACCAAACTGCTGCTGCCAGACCAGGAAGTCAGCCCCATCGGAGTCGCTATCGCCATCGGCATCCGAATTTTCATTGAGGCCAAAATCGCCCTGCCATTGGGCCAAATCGGCCCCATCGACGTTGCCATCTGCGTTAAAATCGGCCTCCAGGAAGCTGACCCCGGTGAATCCTTCGATGATGATGTTGTCGAAGGCGTAAGATCGGGCACTAAATCCATTATTGTCATCGGTGATGGCGGTCAGTTCAATCACCAGACTGTTGCCGGTACCCTCCAGTAGCGAGGTCAGTGCTTGAAACAGATTAGAGAGTTCAACCGTTTGGCCGCCGGTGGTTGTCATTTGCAGGGGGTCATCAAGCGTGAACGAATCACCATCAACCAGGGTGTAAGTGGCTGACCCACTGGCATCGACCGAGGAGGCAAACAGAGATTGGGCCGGTTCGCCGTCGATTGCATAGGTCCAATCAAAGGTGTCGGCAGCCGCATCGAAATCGCCCATGGCTCCCATGTCGATCGACACCTGCAATCCCGTGGCACCGCTAATATCAAACTCCCAGGTGGCAGTGCCCAGACCGGAAGGGTTGTCACCATTGACCACATCGGCAATCCCAAACCAGGCATCCGTTTTCGTTGCGCTATCGACAATCCCCTGAGTGTCTGCAGGGAAAACCACGGCCGAATCGTCAACCAGAGCATAAGGAATCGTTGCGCTCACACCCACCTGAAAAGTCTCGAACCCATCGGCAGCACTGGAGAATGCGCCTGCTGCGGGGGACTGGCTGAAACTGTTGCGATTGAGGGTGGTGTCGAAAGTATCCTTGGCGATGATGCCAAAGGTCGGACCACTTCCTCCTTCACCTACCGTGTAACTTACGGGGAAGCTGAAAAACCCATTGCCCACCGCCTGGCTGTTACTGGTCACGGTAATTGTGCCGCTACGGGGTCCCATGGTCGACGTGTCGAGCGTCACCAGGTGAGTGTTGCCACTGCCCAGAGCAAAGTCGGTGCCGCTGGCATTGCCGAACAGGTCGCCCGATACGCTCAAGGTGTAATCCAACTCGTCGGCTCCGCTGCTGGTCAGAACGTTGGCAATATTTTCAATCATCACATCGATGTTCACCAAGGCACCCTGGCCTACGGAGGATGGGATCGAAGCCAATTGGGCGTTCATGATTGCCGGGAGTTGGTAGTCGGCAACCACGGGTAGATGATCACTGACAGACATCAATGCGTTGAGTACTGTTGACGACGCTCCATTACCTGAAGTAATCGGGCTGTTGCAACAAGCATGGGAGCCATTATTGCCAAAAGCATGGTAGGAGCCAGGAATGTAGCTCAAGCCTTCGTTGTCCAGCAACTCACCGGTGACCAATTGAAAATCGAACCGATCGTCCATGCCACCGGTTACCTGACCACCGTATTGCTGCGAACTGGCTGGGCTTTGAGTGTGGGTAAATCGAAGTGAACTACTGTTGTGCCAGGTGCCCGAGGTGCTGATTGGGTCAAAAGCCTGGCCGTTGCCGGAACCGAGCAGCGTTTGATACATCGCTTCGGAACTGCTTTGAATATTGTAGTCACCGGCGTAGATTGCGTGTGCGCCCTGGCCGAGTGCGTCCGCATTGGCGCGCACGGTTTGAGCCTCGAAGTTTCGCCGGGCTTGGTTGTCGGATCCGGTGCTCGCCTTGTAGTGGTCGTTGTAGATGTAGAGATCGGCGGATGAACTGTAACCCACCGGTCGCAATTGAAAGCGGCCAGTCTGGCGGGCCGCCTTGCCGGTTCCCGTTTGTCCAAAGGCAGTTTCACTAATCAGGCTGAGGGTTTGCGTGTTGTAAACCAGACTTTGATGGAGCGCATCGAAGGATGGGCCCGTGAATACCGTACTGCGGGCATAGGTTCCGGCACCGTAGATGCCGTTGAGTAAATCCACAAATGCCTGGGTCGACGTCGACGGATCGGCTTGCTCCTGCAGAATGAGCGCGTCGATGGGCTTGGCGATACCACCGATCAGTTCGTCACCGATTGCCTCCAGTACCACATCCATTCCGGTGCGCGGAAAGATATTGTTGCCACTAAAACTGCCATTGGCCGTGTTGTAGGTGACGATACGTAATTGGGCCTGTGCTGATTCTACATGAGCGAAAAGGATTACAACCAGCAACATGCCGGTAGCTGTCCATCGAGATTGGCCTTGCAAATTCATTCCAATGATTTCGTTCTATCAACTTTAGGATGTCAGGTGGTGTTAATAAAAAAAAGCAGGACACACCAGAAAGGCCGTGCCCTGCTTTTATTTTATCCTGCAGCTACAAAAATTACCACTTTGCGGTGCCAACTCCTCAGGAGAATCGCAGAGGTCAGAATTTAGCAATATTGGTCGGGCTGCGGATAAGAACTTACTAGCACGCAGCGCAAGCAAGTGGGGCATCATACGCCTACCCACTCGCTTGCGCGTCGTGCTTGTATGCGGGTTCTAGGCAAACGAGCGGCCATGAGACCGACCTGCAAGCAGCGGCGTCGCTGTCAGCGCCAAACCGAGCAGCATCAGCGACGTTGGTTCAGGTACTGCGCTGGTTGCCGCAGTTGCTGTGGTCGAGCCAAACTGGTCTTGCCATGCCGCCAGATAGGCTGCGTCATCCGTTGTGCCGACCCCGCGCTGCCATATCAGAAAATCGTACCCATCGACGTCGCCGTCTTCGTCAAAATCGGCACTGATAACCGAGTTGTCGAACGTGCCCGGACTGCCCACATCGCCACCGGCGTGAATATCGACCGTACCTAATACGGCGCTAGCGTTGAATGAACCATACGGATCGAATGGACCGCTGATCAGCCAGTTGAGACCGATGTTTTGGTCGAGGGCCAAGTCGGTGAGCAGGATCGAACCACTGCCGTTGTCCTGAGGCCAGGGGTTGTCTATATCATTTTCATTGTCGGTGTAGTCGACCACACTTACCGCACCTAGAGTGATATCTGCCCCCTTGTCAATAGTGTAGGTAGTGAAGTTGTCCCACAGGGCGACCGTATCGCCACTATTGCCTAGTGCAGGGAAATCGCTAACGGCAATGAAGTTCACTCCATTCGCTCCACCCGGATCCCATGCAGTTATCATATCTACCACGTTGTTGAGGTCCCCATTAATGAGGACGGCCGTTGAACCATTGTCGAGTGTGCCGGAAGCAATGTTAGCGGTTCCGATTGCGCCAAAATCGTCGTCGTCCAGAATATATGGAGTCGCGGCAAAATCGATAGTTGCACCGGTGTTATTGTAAATTTCAACCCACTCCCATGGAGCATCCGGTAGCGATCTCGGGTTGTACATTATTTCTGAAATGATCAGCCCAGTCGTAGCAGGCGTTCCAGTGGTGATCCCCGGGTTGCCGGCGTCTTCGGTGCTGTTGATTGCACCACCTGCGATGGAGGTAGCCACGCTGGTAACCGCTCCGCCTACACCACTTTGACTTAGGGCCCAGTTCAGCCCATTGGCATTGCTGCCGGAACCATTCCACTGCATCGAGTTGCCATTGGTACTGGCGGGAAAATCGGTCCGGTAGTCGAGGCTGAAGAGGGTATTGTTGAAGCCGCCGACTTCGAAGGTTTCCATGCCGGTACCGTCGTCGACTAAATCCGCTTCGTAGGCGTTGAAATCTTCCCAGAAACCAAACGCCTTGCCGGTGTTGGTCAATGGCGGAAAGAAGTCGACGCCAATCAGTGGTACTCCTGCTCCAAGTCCCCAGGCATCGCGAAACGATTGGTCATCAAAATCACCCGGACTGGTTCCGGCGAGGTTACCGTCGTACAAAACGGCCACGCTGCCGGCGGGAATAATGGTGTTCTGAGCCACCAGACTGCTGACATTGGGGTTGGATCCGGAAGGAATTTGCCCATCACCCAAGCGGTCGGCAAAGGCTCCATCGAGATTGATTTCAGCTCCCGTGTTGCGGACTTCGATCCACTCCCAGACATCTTCATCCAACGGATTGAACATCACCTCGGTGACTTCCAATTGGGCCTTGGCGGTTTGGACCGATACCTGGAGACTCAAGAGGAGTGTCAGGCATCCGAGAGCAGTCAGCCAGACGCCAGCTCGCGCTCCCCGGTTACGAATGCAACAAAAATTCATAGTGTTATTCTCAACTTGAAGATAGGTACGATCAGTGGACTATCCAATACTTACAAATAGTTGCCATTCATGCTAAGGCGGTCATTTTAAAATCATGGCCATCGAGTCGCCAGACACAACAATCCCAATCCCACCAACAGAATCGAAGTTGGTTCAGGTACCGTTACACTGGCCACCACTGCTGCGTTGGTGAAACCGACATTGCGCTGCCATCGGAGGAAATCGGCCCCATCCACGGAGCTGTTGCCATCGGTGTTGCCATTGGCCCAACTGGTGTTAGCGGTACCGAAGCTGGCTTGCAAGTCACTCAAGTCGTCGCCATCGACGTCGCCATCCAGGTCATGGTCTCCATACTCGGTGTCCAGAATGTCTTGCACCAACTCGTCGACATCGGCGGTTGCCAGTGCGCTGTCACCGGTGAGATCATAAAATTCCTGCCCGACCGCACTGGTGAACTTTCCACCTTGGGTTGGATCCGCCACGGCCGCCAGCAACTGGTCGATGTCCTCAGCAGAGACCACCCCGTTGCCAGTGATGTCACCACGGGTGAAAACAATCTGGGTGCCCGTATTGAATAAGTCGATGTTGAACGGACCGAATTCCGAGTAGACGATCGTTCCGGTAGCCGGATCGAAGACATAAATGTCTTCGGTAAATCCCGTATCCTGATCAATGATATAGATAAAACCGGTGCCTTTGTCGTAAGCCACTTGGGTGGTGTTTGTCACATCGCCATCGTTGTCAATCGGGCCAGTCACGGGGATGTCGCCAGTGACCGTCCAAGGTGCTGTGTCATTGAATCCGGTACCGATAGGCCCTGCTGGTAGAATTTCGTTGACGCCACTGGCATCGGAGTCTGGACTATCGTAATCAGCAATTTCGACGGTAATCACTCGGGGCTCAGTCCGTGGTTCATCGAAAAATCCCGTTTCGCCAATCACCAGGTTGCTGTTGCTATCGACCTGCAGAAAATCAATTTCGCCATCGTTGGTGGTGGCGTCGAGCGATGGATCTTCGTCGACCGCAAAACCTGTGGGAAAAGGATCTCCCCCCGAGGAGGAGAAGAGTTCTTTCTTGATTGCCACCGGATTGGCCCGATCACTCAGGTCGAGCTCAAAGAAGGAAACATCGTCACCACCCCCATCGGAGTCGCCAACCCACACGCCCAGGACGCCGTCTTGATTGACGAATCCCCAGCCCGCGGGATCCGATTCTTTCTCAAAGCCTTCGGCCGTATCCATTTCTAAGCGGCCGGCGATCTTGGACTCCCAGGACTGGGTGCTGTTGCCATTGAAGCCACCTTCCTGGTCGGCATCAAAAAATATGGTCCCTGGGGCGGCACCGGGATCCGTGCTGATGCGTTGCCAGGTGCGAATTTGAAAGTCGCCCGCGGGGGTGGCATCTTTTGCCGCATCCAATACCACTAAGGTTTCTGGATCGATGAAGTCGAGTTCGACGTCATAAAAGGAAGGTAGGCCACCTGCTTGAGAACGGCCTAGCTCGCCGACTTTGGTGATGGAATTAGTCAGGTTAACCGTTCTGGAAAGGCCCTCAGGGTGTGGAATGTCGTTGGCCAGGCCATCGACCAAACCATCGTACAGCGGGCTGCCAATACTCTCTAAAAATGATTCATCATCGGTAGTAATAGTCAATGTCTTGGGTCCATAAATGGTCCCTTTAGGCCGGCTGTTGTCATTGAAATCTTTCAAGATCGCTTGATAGTCGATTTTGTAAAGATCAAAATCCCCTTGTGTATCCCCCACTTGATCGACTGCTGGTGGCGATCCACTGTCGAACGCGGCAACGTAGGCGGTGCCGTTGGCCGGATTGAATGTGAGCGCTGATATTTCTTCTCGATTACCGTTGGGGAAACCGTCCGGAGCATCGTTTGTTTCGCCATTGAAAATTTCGAAGCCCAACCATACGGAAAAGAGTGGCTCGTTGTTAAACACATTGGAGGCACCCCCAGCATCAATGGCCGTTACGTCATAAAACATGACGGTGTCACCCGGATTGGGATTGCCATCAAATGGTGTGACGAATCCAGATCTGCCAAAGCCGACGGCAAACATCTTTTGTGGCGTGGGAGGAGTAGCGAAAACCGATTGAGAAATCAGACTGACAATCAGAGCACAACAGCCAGTGCGAAAGATGTTGGTGTTGCAAAAAGTACCGACTAAGCGAACCATGGCAAGAAATCCTTAAACGGTGATAGATGGTGCAATTCCTACTATCATACCTGCCAGCAAAAACTTAGAAAAGCATTTGGCAGACATTCAAGGTCGAATCGCTGAAATTATGGGGCTGATTCGCTGCAGCGTTCACTCTTGGAACCCGATAAGCGAGAATCATCATAAAAAGCCGCCGCCAGCAGTTGGCCGGCGACGGCTTGTAAGCACACAATATTCACTTCAAGTAGCTACGGCTGGCGAATCAGCCACGGCCTGTTTCAAGAGATTTGCTTAGCTTTTCCGGGAACGGCCCATGGTTGCAATGCCGACCAAAGCCGCAAACGTCAGCAACAGACTCGATGGTTCGGGAATCATCACATCCCGCATGACATCATTGAAGTTATCCCCAAGGGCTACCGCACCGACCAGAATCTGGTTGTTTGGATCTCCGCCGGTATAGTCTTGCCGCATCCCTAAAGAATCGATTTGGGTGAAAGCGCCAGCCGAGGCAGTGTGGGTGACTTTGGTGCTGTTTTCGTCGACCGGATCGACCCACAGTTCCACCTCTCCCGTATCCAGGGCATAGGAAACGATGATTTTGTACTGTTGGCCAAAGCTGAGGTCCGTGCCCCAGTTTGGGCTGATGCCACCCGAAGAGGACGTTGCCGCTACCGCCAGAGTGAACTTGTTGGGATCGGACACGGTGGGATTGAGAAGCGTAGTACGGCCACGGAAACCAAAACCGCCATCTTTAAAGTGCATGAAGTAATCTTCATTGAGCGGGTCGTTAACAGAATCGGCACGTGTGTCGTTAATGGTAATCATTGCACCGTAGTACCATTTGTCGCCAGGGGCCATGGCGGCGCCGGCCGAACGATTGACATCTTCGCTGCCCGAGTTGAGTAACTCAGCCTGGCCGCCGATCACGTCGACGTTGTCGTTGAACGTGGTGCCGCTGTGCCCAACCCACAAACCGCCCGAGACATTGTCACCGGCTCCCGCTTCGGAGTCGGTCAATTGGCCATCGGCATAATTGAAATGGTCCGCAAAGAAAGTCGTAGCAGTCGCCTGTCCGGCAACCATTGCCGATAGGACTGCACAACAGAAACAATACTTAACAATTTTCATAGTAGCTCCCCTCATTAGCTTTTTTCTCAGGTGAAAAACACGGAAACAAAGACAAGGATTACAAATACGGAACGTAAACGAGCTTACTGTATGTGGTGGCCCAACCTGACGACTAGCCAACCAACCACGGTCAATTGACTATTTACCAAGGATCCCGATCTATGACAGCAAGGACTGCCCCAGTATAAAGGAAATGGGCAATATGGGAAACAAAATCTCATAAAATAGTCTTTTCTGATGTCTCGAGAGTCTCAACGGAAGTGTAGGAATGAAGTTAATTCGTGTGAGAATCCAGACTTACGTTAATCGAACAGCCATGGTTGAAAGCGTATGAATATTTTGTTCGGAGCCTTTTCAAGATCCTTTGACTGCAGCAAGCTTGCTATCCACGCAAAGCAGTGGTTCCACTTTGTCGGCAAGTCACTTCAATTTGTCGGCAAGTCACTTCAATGGCGAAGTCACCACCTGAGGGCCTCTTGGCTGGGTCTTATGGGGTTGCTGGTGATTCTTGGCCAGTGCCCGTTGTGGCTTGGTCCAACTCAATTGTGGGCAATCGAAACGGTCCGCTTTGCTACTTTTAATGTATCGCTCTACGGCAAGCAGGCAGATGCGGTGGCCAGCCGGTTGGCCCGTTCAGACGATCCGCAAGCCGCCGCGGTTGCGGAAATCATTCAACGTGTCCGACCCGATGTGCTGTTGCTGAATGAATTCGATTACGACCCTGAAGGTCACAACATCGACTTGTTCCAGCAAAACTACCTGCAACGTGAGCAAAATGTTTCCCAATCGCCGACGGGGCCCGCCGAGCCAATCGATTACCCTTATCGATTCTCCGCGACAGTCAACACGGGAATCCATTCAGGTTTCGATCTGGATCGCAACGGAAAAGTCGATTCGCAGCCAGGTAGTAACCATTATGCGGGTGATTGCTGGGGTTATGGGCGCTATCCGGGCCAGTATGGAATGGTCCTGTTATCGCGATTTCCCATCGTCCAGAGTGAGGTCCGTACGTTTCGTAAGTTGCTCTGGAAAGAAGTGGCCGATGCTCAATTGCCCGATGACGAATCGACCACGATGCCTCACGACTGGTACACCGACGAAATGCTCGCCCACTTTCCGTTGTCATCCAAAAGCCATTGGGATATCCCGGTGAAAATTCATGGGCGTACTATCCACGCTTTCGCTTCGCATCCGACTCCGCCCGTATTCGACGGCCCGGAAGATCGCAATGGGCGGCGCAATCACGATGAAATTCGTTTCTGGGCGGATTACATCGATTCGCCATCTCGGGCTGGTTATATCCGGGATGATCGAGGGGTTCGAGGAGGACTCACCGAGGGAAAATTCTTTGTCATCCTGGGCGACCTGAATGGCGATCCGCACGATGGCCAGGGCCGGCAAGGCATTGGCCGGTTGCTGTCATCAGCAAAAATCATCTCGACCCGTGTGCCAGAAAGCGAAGGAGGTGCGCAACAGGCCGTATTGCAAGGAGGTGCCAATAGCAGCCAGCAGGGGAATCCGCGACACGACACCCTGGACGCCAAAGACCAGCCAGGACCGGGTAATTTACGTTTGGATTATGTATTGCCCTCGGCCAATCTGCGCGTTGCCAGAATGGGGGTTTTTTGGCCAGAAAGCAGCGATCCAACCTTTCGTTTGGTCGGAACGCATCCCTTTCCGAGTTCCGATCATCGGTTGGTTTGGGTCGATCTGACGCTGGAAAACGGTAAGCCTGCGGTAAAAGGTGCCGGACAGGTACGATAAGCCATTGAATCGTTGGATTTTTTGCTCATATTCCTTAACATGGGGCTGGGCTTAGGTAGAATAAGGTTTTCAGACAGGTCGAATTTTCCAGCCAGGTTGGGTTTCCCGGACCTGTTTTAGAAGAAGGAATCATAAGATGTTTGGTGTTAGATGGTCGAACTTGAGAAAGGGTATCTCACATTCTCAACGAACACACTCCACACCAACCATCAAACATTGCACACCAAAAAGCCCCTATAGTTTCAATTCTAAAGGGGCTTTTACCCTGGTGGAACTGCTGGTGGTAATTGCCATCATCGGCATTCTGGTGGCCCTGTTGTTGCCGGCCATCCAGGCGGCGCGTGAGGCGGCTCGTCGCACTCAATGCGTGAACAACGTTAAGCAGATGGGCTTGGCTGCGGCCAACTACGAAAGTGCCCATGGGACCTTTCCACCTGGCCGGCTGATTCCCGATTGGGAAGTGGGAGGAACGGCCAAAACGAGCTACACGAGCTATCAAAGTGCCAGCCCGTCCGACAAATCAGGCTTCTATTCGGTCCATATCTGGATATTACCGTATATGGAGGCGAATAACGTCTACCAGTTGATCAATTTCAATCTTGGCCAGGTCAAGAAGATGCTCAATCCGACCAATCCTCACTTTGAAGCCTATTCAACCGCGCAAGGCCTGTTCATTTGTCCCAGTGATGGGAATACGGAGCGAATCACCTCTGAAAACAACTACCGGGCAAATTTCGGTGGTTCCACTCCGGCCGGTGGGGCTCGGTCGAATTCGCAGCAAACGGTTTACGATTCGCGGCCGTCCGATCCTTACGATGTGAAAGGCAATGGGGCCTTTTCCATCGGCAAAAAAGGCTTGAAGGCCAAGGATTTTACTGACGGGCTGTCCAAAACAGCTTTTTTCTCAGAACGGACCAAGGGCAGCGCTCTCAATCCGCAGAGTGATTTGCCAACCAAGGCAGAAATCATCTCCATGCCGGGTCGACGAGGTGGGCCCATTCCCGTGGATCAGATTTATCAGGCCTGTTTGAATTACCAACCCAAGGCAGACAGTTTCAACTTTGCCGCCGCGGGTCGCTGGCCAACGGGTGACGATTGGTCGAACGGTTGGCCCTTTGCCGGATACGATTCCACTCAATACAACCACGTAGCCGAACCCAATTGGGGTGGCTACGACTGTGGAGGTTTTAGTTCCATTCCCGATACTCCCGGGGAACATGCCCTGATTGCCGCACGCAGTGAGCATCCGGGAGTGGTGGTAGTGGTCTTTGGCGACGGTCATACGGCAATCATCAATGATGGGATCGATTTGGGTACCTGGAGGGCGTTGGGATCGCGTAACGGAGAAGAGTCAATCAGCACAGACTTTTAAGCCAGTTTGCCAGTTGGGATCCTAATGCATGATGCGAGCGTTATCTGATTGCCCTAATTCGAGGCGGAATTTGAAGGTTCTGATGCGAAGCGGAATGATGATATTCCTGATGCGAGCGATGCTGGTATTATCGATCGCAGGCTGCAATTCTTCCAGCCAACTGGCCTCCAATCGAGAGGTGGCCTATCAAGCTTTCAGTGCAGCAGACACTGCTTTTGAAAGTAAGCAATACCAGGAAGCGAAAGACCAGTTCACCCAGGCCATTGATTCGGGAGGTCTGATAATCGACGTCTACATTGATGCGGTCATCAAACGTGCCGTCTGTTCCGCGACCATGGATGATTTTGCCGCTGCCCATGCCGATTTGGATAAGATGGAACAAGGTGCTCCCAATCTGGACGAAGTGCTTGCCGCTCGTAGCTACGTACTCAGCAAACAGGGCAAGAAAAAAGCAGCCAAGGCCGCCTGGACTAAGGCGAAACGAATCAACCGGCGAGTCAAGTCGTTTGAAGAGTAGCTCATTCGTGTCGTAGCGCTTCGATCGGGTCGAGTCGGGCAGCGCTCATGGCCGGGTAGACTCCGAACACAATGCCGACGAAGACGGAAATTCCGAAGGAGAGCGGGATCGACCAGCCGACCAATTGGGGTTCGACGGTGCGCAAAAGTTCCGGCAACGCATTCATCGTTTCGGGAAACCAGTGGAACAGGGCTACTCGCGTCCAGACCGACAGGGGCCGACAAAAGAGGCCCCCCAGTACTCCCAAAAGGCCGCCGGCAATGGACAGGACCGTGCTCTCTACCAGAAATTGCCTGGTGATGTCTCGACGCTTTGCCCCCAACGCCCGGCGGATGCCGATTTCGTGGGTGCGTTCGGTCACGGTGGCCAACATGATGTTCATGATACCGATCCCACCGACCACCAGTGAGATGGCAGCGATCAGCCCCAGCAAGAGCATGAACATCAGGCGTGTGGTCCGTGCTTGTTGTAGTAGCTCCAGGGGGACCGTGATGCCGAAATCGGATATCGCATGATGCCGCTGGATCGTGTTACGGATAATGTCGGCCGTCTGTAGCACGTGTTGCCGCTGGTCCACCTGGAGCGTGATTTGGCTCACCTCAACCAAATCACGTTGGAACGAGCCGGGCTTTTGCACCACCGCCATGTCTCCGTCACGCCGCCACAGTGTCGTGATCGGAATGTAAACATCTTTTGAGTAATCTTCGGCAGCCAGTGAACCACCAATTCCGGCGGAAGGTGCCCGGGAATGCATGATTCCGATCACCGTGTAGAAATGATCGTCCACCATGATTTTTTTGCCCAAGGGTTCACCAATAGGAATGAGCCGCTGAGCCGTTTCGGCTGCCAGAACGCAGTAATTATTTTCGTTGGCCAAATCACCGTCGGAGAGGAAACGGCCACGCCAGAGTTTCAAATTGGTTACCCCTGCGTAGTCGGGGGAGCAACCCACCAGCCGGCCATCGAAATGTCGGGTTTGAAAACGAAACTCGCGACTCAAAACACGGATGGGTAGTGTCTTGTCGAGCGTTGGTATGGTGGCGACCAGACGAATGTAGTCGGAACGTGTTAATCCATAGCCGCCATCTTCTATTTCGTCGCTGGACGGTTTGATGGTGCGGACGATGATGTTGCGCGCTCCCAAGCTGGCAATTTGTTCCTCGGCCATGCGGCCGATGCCCTCTCCCATCGCCAACAGCCAGATCACACTGGTCACGCCAATGAAAATTCCCAGCACGGTGAGAGCCGAGCGGAGAGGATGCATGAGCAGGCTTTTAATGCTGAGCCTGACAGTACGTAGCCAGTTGGTCACCCGGGTCGCCTTTCGTCCGATTGAATTTTTCCATCTCGTAGAACCAGGGATCGCTTGGTCTGCTTGGACACATCCTGTTCATGGGTCACGATGACGATGGTCCGACCTTCGCGATTGAGTTGTGCCAGAAGTTCCAGGATTTCCTCGGTGGTTTTGGTGTCAAGGTTGCCGGTTGGTTCATCGGCCAGGATGAACCGAGGATCGTTGACCAGACTGCGGGCAATGGCTACCCGCTGCTGTTGACCGCCGGAAAGTTGTGCGGGCCGGTGTTGCAAACGAGATTCGAGCCCTACCCGTTGGGCCAATTGCAGGCAGTGTCTGCGTTTCTCCGCCGATAGTCGGCCGCTGTAGTAGAGGGGCACTTCAATATTCTCAGCCACGGTGAGTGCGGGCAGTAGATTGTATGACTGGAAAACAAAGCCAATCCGCAGTGAGCGGATTTCGGCCAGTTGGTCGTCACTCATTCGGGCTACGTCTTCACCACCCAATATGAAATTTCCTGAAGTTGGCCGATCGAGGCACCCCAGCATATTAAGCAAGGTGCTTTTGCCCGATCCAGATGGCCCCATGATCGAAATATAGTCCCCATGGGGAATGTCAAAGGAAACGCCATGCAGAGCATGCACCGTTTCACCACCCAGAACATATTCCTTGGTGAGATCGTGAATGCTGGCAGCCAGATCGGAGGTGGCAGCCAGATCGGAGGTGTCGGGCACGATGGCAGCTCCTTAGCCTAGCCGCGGCGAAAGTGTTTGGCCGTGGGCGCAAGCCCGCGGACTAGATGATTAATTATACCTAGCCGCGTAGCGGCGACAGCGAGCGTTCCGATAAATTAGTGGCGACTATTGGTGGCATACATAGGGGGCTGAAAGAGATTTGAATTAGAAGTGGATACGAGCGGTTCTTTCGCTATCGCCGATTCGCAGCCACGGCCTGGTCAGGTTGCGACAGCTGAGGAACGGCCTGTTGTTGCTGCTCGGCCGGTAGTGGGGGTAGTTGGACGTGCGCCAGCGCTCGGCGTGGATTCATTGCTACCTGATCGGACTCCTGCAGGCCTTTTTCAATGACAAAAAATTTATCATTGGTGGGGCCACATTGAACGGCCTGTGATATCCAGCCCTCACTGCCAAAAACAAAGCAATAGAACTGATTTCCGTGTGCGTAGACCGCTTGTACGGGTACCTGGATGGCATTGGATACCTGTTCGCAGCGAATCGTGACCGATACGGTCATGCCCGCTCGTAAATCAGCGGGTGGTTGGTCGATGCCCACATGGGCCAGGTATTCCTTGACATTGGCCTTGCGCCAGCCGGAGGGTTCGGCGTACTGGTTTACGATGTTGACCGAGCCGCTCAACTCAAGATCGCCCAAGCCTACCGGTACAATGGTTGCGGGCATGCCGGGTCGAACGTATTGGACCAGCGATTCGTTGATGCTCAGTTCTACTTCCATCGATTCGGGATCGGGTAGTTCCAGAATGGCCTGACGTTCGCGGACTAAAGTTCCCTCCTCAACGATGAAGTTGGAATCGCCATGACGGTCACGTTCGTGTGCATACACGATCGTGCCTTCCCTGGGAGCGACAATGGTGCAGTTGCCAATTTGTTGCTCAATGTCGTGCAGTTTTTGCAGCTCCAATTCCAGACTGCTTTTTTCTGCGTTCCATTTCGCATTCGCAATGAGAATGTCACTCTCGAGTTGTTTGGCCATTTTTGCTTTGGTGAACTGGTCCAGAACCTTGAGCATGGTTTGGGCGGCCTCAAGCTCCTTGATGGATTTTTCGACGGCAAATTGATCGGCCTCCAGTTGCAATTGATTGACATAGCCTTTGGTGGCCAGTTTTTTACTGTACTGGTAATATTCTTTCGACCGGTTCAAATTTTCTTCGGCGACAAATATTTCACTTTCAATGGTCTGTCGCTCCTGTAAATAAGTTCCTTCTTGATATTCTCTCAGGGCAATCAAAGCCGTTTCGTACATATTACGGGCTTCGATCACAACCGCCTGGGTCGTGTTGACGATGATCTGTTGCGATGTGCGTTCTGAATCGAGGGCCGAGGAATCGAGTTCGACCAAAAAGTCGCCCTGTTGCACTTGAGATCCTTCAGGGATCACACGCAGGATGGTCACGCCTGGAGTGTTCTTGGTTTTGACCTCGGAACGTATTTCGGTGACTCCAGCCGATTTAATTTCTCCCCGTTCGGTAACTTCATGGATGAAGTTGCCACGAGCGACTGTGTGAAGAATCAATCCGGTTTGGGCTTGGGTTTGATGATTGATAGCCCACCAACGGTATCCACCCACTGAGGCAGTAACCATCAGCAAAATAACGACCGAGAGTGTCAGGAAACGGGTTGCGCCGGTTCGAGTATACCCAGTTCGAGTTTTGGTATCGGTATACGATTTAGTCATTGCCCTATTCTACTCGATTCACGACTGGCTGTCAGGTTCCTCCCAGACCTCCTCCTCTTTGCTGGGTAGGCGCCGGGGTTGCAGGCTTTCTGGTTGAATGACTTCTTGATTGATAGGACTGAGTGGGATGAGCTCGAAGGATTCATCGATCGCTCCCAGATCGCAGGAATTACAGGGAAGATCTGCCAAATAGAATTCCAAGGGCATGCCATTCTCCAATCGTTGCCCATCGGCAGCCAACTCCATGATGCCCAGATCAAATTCCAGATTTAGCCGTTGCATATCGAAGTTGACCCACACACTGAGAAAATCATTTTGTACGTTGAGCAAATCGGACAGCGACTGCACTAGATCACGCGCCGTGGTCGCACCCAATTGTGAAGTTGCACCAGCTTGAGGGGGTTCTGAGAGTCGCAACTGGGTCAAATCGACTTGAGAAATGGCAACTTGGACTGCAGCCCGGCGCAATTCAAAGTTCACTTCATTGAGTCGAACTTGACGCAGTGTATTGCGCAGACCCTGGTAAACCTGATCGCGGAATTGGTAGTACTGACGTCGTGCCTGCTGATACTCGATCAGCGACTGTCGGTAGATGTTTCGTTCGGCTAGCCGGGTTAAAGGAGCATCGAATTCTAATCCCACTCGAAGCCGGCCCTGGGTGTCGCGGAAGCGAAAAGGATTGTCTCCCACGTTGCCCAGGTCGCCGCTGAATACGATGTCCAGATTGCTCAGGAGGTCATTGGCGTTGAAATAGATCAACCGCCAGGAATCGACCAGGGCGGTTCGTGCATTCATCCAGTCACGGCGGTAAGTACTGGCGATGGCGAGTGCTTGTTGAGGGTCTAAGGTGACCGGTTCAAAGGTGATCGCTTCGAGTCGTGCCCCAGCTTGAGTAAGTGAGAGTTCGAGTAGCAGACCCGATATTTTGGTGAGGGTATCAATCAGTGGTGGTAGCAGTTCATCTTGATCGGTGGGCGGGGCCGCCAGGAGTTGATCGAGCTGTGTCCATTCATGTTGAAATTGCTGTTGCAGGGTGACAAACTGTCCATGCAAGTCGAGGGCCCGCTGTTCTAGTTTTTCCGCATCGAACAGTTGTGGATCGATATGTGAGGTTTGTACTTCCTGGCGGTTGGTGAGGCGTTTCATCGCGTCTCGTCGTTGTGGCAGGTTGGCATCCAGCCGATCGAAATCTATTTGTACAGCGATCAGGCTCTGTTCAATTTCTAAGCGTAATCGCGATGATTTTTCTAGCCATTTGGATACTTCTCCATCAGGGTGTGGCTCGACGGTGGTTGCCAACTTTGGGCTATCCGGCGACGGTAAGGTTGACAGCGGGTCATCCGACAATTGAAGGCCATTGTCCAGAAGACCATTGCCCGGAAGGGTTTTCTCGTCTGGTTGAGATGGAGGTTGATCGCGAAGTTGACGTAATGTGTTGAGGGTGCCTGCCAACTGTTGCTGTAACTGTTGCAGTTGTGGCGCGAGTAAATTCAGATGGTCGAGCAAGGAATCTTCAATCTTCACTTCCAATTCAGGAGGCAGGCCTAAATCAATTTTGAAGTTATCTAAACGGTTCTGATAGGAGGTTTCCGCGGTAAGTAATTGACTTTGCGCATTGAAGAGGGCCTGTTGTGCCAAATCAACTTGGAAACGATCGATACGCCCTGCATCGTAAGAAGCCTTGAGTTGGTCCACACTTCCGCCCAATGCGATCACGTTGGCATGTTGATTACGCAGTACCTGAGCTGTTTGGAGCAGTCCCAAGTAGCCAGCGGCACCCGCTGCGCCTGCTCCTCCCGAGGTGCCTCCACTGCCAGCATTGAAATTTCCTGTGCTACCTCCAACACGACCAAATCCGCCTCCTCCCACGCCACTGAATCCTTCCAGTCCACTGCCACCAAAAACCCCCCCACGTCGGGAGGGGCCTGGCCCCGCACCACGCCCGGTGACCACGTTCAAGTAAAAGCCGCGACGAAATCGTTCCATCTGACGTACGTTGGCCAGCAGAGCACGCTCGGAGATGGTGAGCCGTTCCAGTACACGGGTGCGGCCACCGGCACGCAATAGTGGCTGAACCATGGTAAAGTCGAGCAGCGTACTGCTGGAATAGTCGTCGGGTCCGGCAAATTGCCACATCAGAGAATTGGCCAGGCCGACGACCAACTCGCCTCCAGTGGCGGTCAATTTTTCGACGCGCAAATTGTTCCCCGGTCGTAGTGGATTGACTTGCAGTTGACTGGAAGCTCCCGGCCCTATTCTCGGATTCGGATGGGTACTGCCATCAGCCGTGTAAAAGATACTGGATCCACCGAAAAACTGAGCGTCGAAACGAAATCGTTCGAAGGAAACATCCAGTGCCGACAGGTACAGGTCTTCCAATTCCTTTTGGTAGTCTGGAGATTGCAGCAGAGCCATTTCGACTGCCCCGCGCTGATCCAGTACAACTTCTCCTTGGGAGTTCAGCGGCAAGTATTGATGCCAGTCCGGATTGTCAACGAACGGAGTTCGTGGCAAGTTGCGCCAACTGCGGGAGCCTTTTTTGTAGTCGACTAGTTGCATCAATTGGTGGGCAGCCGGATCGTCGGGTGGCATCGGCTCCAAGTCCGGATTGTGGGGGTCGAACATGCGTGATCGAGGGTCGATTCCAATGCGAAATTCACCCATGCCTGAGCCGACCACCACGGCCTTTTGATCGATAATACAGTTGGCTTGCCGATCGGCTTGCTGGCGGTAGTAGGAGCGGGTGCGGGCGCAGCTAGCTGTTAGCACCGATGCAAAGACAAGGACCGTAGCCAATAACTGCTCGACCGAGAGCCTTGGAGAAACACCTGCACCAGGAATTGGCCCAATGTGCATCAGACGGCCCTCGTTACATGAATAGCGTGGAGCTGAATACACAACTCCTGTACAACGCCAACAGTTGGCATGAGTGGGATTTGCCCGAATTGAAGAAAAGTGTTGAGTGGAATTCGGTTGTCGACGTACCAAACCCCAGGTGTGAAAAGCGTTCCGCTATCGAATACTTCGGAATCGGGCCGTTCGGACTTGAGCGTTTCGGCAACTGGAAATATCCGGGCTAGGGCCTGTGCCCCGCCGCTAAATGATGTCGCCATCGCTATCTCCCCCCATCGTAGTGGGGTAATTGGCACAGGATTTTATTGTATTTTAGTATTTTTATCTGGCAAATCGGTCTTGACATTGACATTTCTACCCAGCAGGCTAGACTCTGAACTTCGCGGCGGAGTATCTGGGCAAGCAAGTCTGGCAACGTCGCAAAATACATTTATTTTGGAGTTGGAAGTAGAAATGGCTGAAGGTACGATCAAGCGGTTGACAGACAAAGGTTTTGGATTTATCGACACTGGCACGAGTCAAGACATGTTTTTTCACTTGTCAAACCTCGACGGTGTTACATTCGAAGAGCTCCAGGAAGGCCAACGAGTGACCTACACGGAAGGTCATGGGCCGAAGGGACCAAGAGCTGAGAATGTAAGGCCTGCGTAGGCTCAGTATCTGGCCAAGCCTCACTTTAGGGCAGTGGCGGATGGCCTTACTAGTGGGGTAGACCGTCTTGGCGGCCACTGCCCTAAAGACGAGTTTGGCGAAAGACAAGCAATGTGGGTTTAGCTACAAATATTATTTAAAAACGGACAATTTATGAAGCCGGCGATTTTCGCCGGCTTCGTTTATTTATCGGCAAGCCAAACTTTTCGGATTGCATAGGTAGCTGGGAATTTTGGGCTGCACTGCAATAGTTGGCATGCTGCCGAAAAGATTTGTTTGCCTGGGGGGCGTTCGCCGGATAGTAGTAAGCCTTCTCTTCACTCTTTGTATTAGGTCGATACTTTAAAATATTGACTTTGCAATTCTCCTGCTTCCTACTTTTGGGTGGCACCGACACTGGTCCGCAGAGCGGTCCTTTGGCGAGAGGCACATGTTCGGACTAGTGTCGGTGTGCGCAGCACAGGAGGTAATTGGGGTTACAGACCTCTTGTGCTGCGCACACCGACAATCATTCGAATAAGTTTGCTCGCTATTAACGTCCACTTCGAATGACTGTCGGTGCCACCCGTGCGGCGATGGTTGGCATGCAGCCGAAAAGATTCGTTTGCCTTGAGGGCTTACAGGTAGGAGTTGATCAAATTTTCGATCAGCTCCTGTCGGCCACTTTGGTTGCCGGATACTTCGCCTTTTTCCAGCATTACTTTTTCCAGCGATTCAAGGCCATGTTGGCCTGATTCAATCTGTTGCCCCAGATCATGGTCCCAACTGGCATATCGATCTTCACGAAGCGACTGGAGGCGACCATCCGCTCGTATCGCCGCAGCAATTTTTAATCCTTGGGCAAAGGCGTCCATGCCGCCGATGTGAGCATAAAATAGATCAACGGGCTCAAAACTTTCGCGTCGGACCTTGGCATCGAAATTCACACCTCCGGTTGTCAGGCCACCGTAGTTCAGAATCCCCAACATGCAAGTGGTCGTCAGGTAGATGTCCGTTGGGAATTGGTCGGTATCCCAGCCCAGCAACATGTCGCCCGTGTTGGCATCGATCGATCCCAGGGCACCACTGTTGCCGGCCACTTCCAACTCGTGCTGCATCGTATGACCGGCCAGAGTGGCATGGTTGGTTTCCAAATTCAGTTTCAAGTGGTCAGTCAGATCGTACTGTCTGAGAAAATTAAGGCAGGCAGCCGCATCAGAATCGTATTGATGTTTGGTCGGCTCTTTTGGCTTGGGTTCGATATAAAATTGTCCCTGATATCCGATCTGCTTCGCATAGTCGACGACCATGTGTAAGAACTTAGCCAGGTGATCCAGTTCCCGCCGCATGTCGGTATTCCACAAATTCTGATACCCTTCTCGCCCACCCCAAAATGTGTAACCCTGGCCACCCAGTTGATGCGTGACTTCCAAGGCCTTCTTTACTTGGGCAGCCGCATAGGCAAATACTTCCGCATTGGGGCTGGTAGCGGCTCCATGCATATAGCGTGGATTACTGAACATGTTTGCCGTACCCCACA
>JBDOMT010000434.1:0-2232 GCA_039831705.1 Pirellulales bacterium
GCGGCCAGGGCCGCCATAGAAAGTCGGAAGCCCTGGCGAAACTCTTAAACCCTTGAATCAGTCTTTCTACCTCTATAGACTGTATTTCTAGGACCGAAATCAAATTTCCTATCAGTAAATTTTCGTTCTGAGCGGACTGCTTGAAAAACCTAGGCAAATTGGTTACATAAATGGTGACTCTTTATTGCAGTATGATTTTCGTAACAGCTCGATGATAACTAGAGATGGTGTTCGAAAATATTATGACAAAGCTGACTTAGATAGGGATATAACTAATGTTGACAAACTAATAAACTACTGGGAATTGAAGAGATACTTGGCTTGTGTGACGTCAGCCCATATGGTAGCAAATGACCTGATTCACTAAGAGATAAATCTGCTACTTTTAAACTGAAGTAGAGGAGTATCATCATGAGCATGTCAAACACCGAAAAGACGGCCAAGGATATCCGTCGCAAGACCCACCGGAAGTTTTCCAGTGATCCTGCCCACCAACGGTAGACACCTCGCTAAGCGACTTTATGTGCCTCAAATGCTTCTGGGCTGATAAAGCCATTGAAGCTGTGTCGGCGGGTTCGATTGTAATCCACTTCTATGTACTCGAATACTGTTTGTCGCATTATTTCCCGTGTTGAAAATCGTTCGCCGTGAATGGCTTCGACCTTGAGTGAGTGAAAGAAGCTTTCAGCGCAGGCGTTATCATAGCAGTTGCCTTTCGCACTCATACTACAAATCAAATCATGCTTTTTGAGCAGCTTCTGGTAGGCCCTGGAGCAATACTGGCTACCGCGATCAGAATGTACAATGACATCAGTTGGCATGTGACGCCGCCACATAGCCATCCTCAAAGCATCGCAGGCCAATTGGGCTGTCATGCGTTCAGACATCGACCAACCCACCACCAGGCGAGAGTACAGGTCGATAATGACGGCCAGGTACAGCCAGCCCTCATCAGTCCATAAGTACGTGATGTCGCCGACGTATTTCTGGTTCGGAGCGGTAGCCGCAAAGTCCTGTTGTAGCAGGTTAGGTGCCACTGGCAGGTTATGTTTGGAGTTCGTTGTTGCCTTGAATTTCTTCGCGGCCTTGGCCCGCAATCCCTGCCGTCGCATACTGTCGGCAACAGTCTTCCGGTCATGCTGATGTCCGGTTTCTGCCAGATCCAGCACCAGCCGGGGTGATCCCGAGCGACCCTTGCCGACATCAAATGCCGTCTTGACCGCCGTGTCGAGCTGTTTCCGGCGCTGCTGTCGGGGTGAGGGGTTATCCCGTCGTTTGCGCCAGGCATAAAACCCGCTGCGGGAGACCTGCAATACCCGGCTCATCGCCGAAACTCGAAAAGTGCCCTGATGCTCGTCCATAAACACATACTTCACTTCAGGCTCTTGGCGAAGTATGTGGCCGCCTTTTTTACGATGGCGAGTTCCTCAGCTTGCTCCGCCAGCTTGCGCTTGAGGCGGGCATTTTCTGCGGCAAGGCTTTGCTCCAGATCGCTCTGATCTTGCTTTGCCCGGGCTTTCGAGCGCCAACCGTAGAGCTGTGAGTTATGAAGCCCCAGCTCCTTGGCGGCCTTCGGTATGCTGATTTTCTCCGCCAGGGCCAAAGCTTCCTTCCTGAATTCCGGCGAATGCTGCTTCCGGGATGTTTTTTTCTTTCCTGATTGTCTTGTCATGGTTCACCTCTGTAGCGTAGTTTACTCGCTTAACAGGGTGTCCATCATTAGTGGGCAGGATCAGATTCAGAGCTATCGGTGCGACGGACACTGGATGAGATCAAGATCAGTCGCACCAGTTTCTATCACTGGTACGATGCCTACGAGCAAGGCGGGTTGGATGGCCTTGCGAACCAGGGTCGGAGTTCCCGGCGTCACTGGAACCGGATTCCCGACTCTGTCCGAGAAATGATTGTGGAAGTGGCTTTAGATCGTCCTGACATGACGCCCAGAGAGCTGGCTTGGCATATCACCGACACCCGCGACTACTTTGTCTCGGAATCCAGTGTATATCGTATCCTCAAGGCTCATGACTTAATCACGAGCCCGCAGTTCACGGTAATGAGTGCATCGGACAAATTTCAGCATCCGACCGGCAAAATCAACGAACTTTGGCAGACAGATTTTAGTGTGCCGCAGAAGCGGCGTGAGAGATGGGAGTTGGCCTCCCGCAATCGGCTTGCAGGAGCAGGTTGCAAACCACCATGAGCGGCTGCGGTTAAGAGCCATGGTCGTGAGCG
>JBDOMT010000169.1:0-9623 GCA_039831705.1 Pirellulales bacterium
AATGTGCGACTTTGCTACCGCATGGCTAGCGTTTGGGCCAAAACAAGAGACTTGTGTATAAACAACAGGCTCACGCCCCACGGCTAGATGCTTTCGCCACTTCGTGGCGATTGCGGTAAGTAAGCCACAACCAGAAAGTCGGGCTTTAGCCGACTGTCGGCGAACCCACCGCCTGAAGGCGGTGGTCTTCAGTCCCTTGAACAATTCTTCTCGAATACGACCAGTGACGATTGTTTCCCAGAGGCAATATTTTCGGGTCAAAAAAAATGGATTGCTTAGGACGCATTGGCGCTTGTGTGGAGTGATCGGGTATACTTCGTAATACAAAGTGAAAAGAGAACCACGGATTACACGCGTTCACACAGGAGTTTCTTTTGCTGATATTGTTGTTCTATTTCACACTTCGGCGATCTTATCGATTGGTCGGGCCACAAGATCTATTGTTGGTGGCCATGGTGCTGATGACCGGGTTGGCTCCGGTGAATGGACTGGCTTCTGCGGGAGCAGCCGAATGGGCCAAACTGGATTCCGCTCTGCGGACCATTACCACCGAGGAATTGCACTCTCATGCGGCCGCTTTGGCCGATGACACCTTTGAGGGGAGAGCCGCCGGCAGTCGAGGTGGCCGTGCTACTGCCGGTTATCTACGGCAGCGACTACGCTCTGCTGGATTGAAACCTGGAGCATCCGGAAAATTTATCCAGCCATTTCATGGAAATTATCAGAATTTACTGGCTGTACTTCCGGGGGCAGACGCAACTCCAGAAGAAGACGGAGTGTGGAAGCATGAAATGATCATCGTAGGTGCTCACTACGATCATGTCGGCTACGGCAATCGGCAAAACAGCAATGGTCCTGTTGGCTACATCCATAATGGAGCGGATGACAACGCCAGTGGTGTGGCCACACTGTTGGAAGTGATCGATGCCTTGACTCACATGGATTATCGTCCACAGCGATCGATTCTGTTCGCTTTTTGGGACGGAGAAGAAAAAGGTCTATTGGGTTCCAAGTATTGGATCACCCACTCAACGGTCCCCACATCGAATATTTCATTGATGATCAACATCGATATGGTGGGGCGTATGCGTGACAGTCGTTTGGAAGTGATTGGAACCCGTTTGGCCTACGGAATGCGAAAATTGTTGAGCTCGCCTCGATTGCCTGCCGACATGTGGTTGGATTTTACATGGGAGTTGAAGGACAACAGCGATCATTGGTCTTTTCTCGAGCAACAGATTCCGGCAATATGTTTGCACACGGGGCTGCATGAGGACTACCATCGGCCCAGTGACGATATTGAAAAACTCAACGTGGTTGGAATTCAGCAGGCATCTCGTTACCTGTTAGCCCGTTTGACTGAAATTGCGGACAGCGACCAATTGCCTGTCTATCGGTCGCGTGGTCATCGTGATTCACCTGCCAGCCAACGTTACGAACAGCGACCATTAAATCGGTTGGCACCCCGATTGGGTATCTCTTGGCGTTATGTTGAGAAGGAAAAATCTTCTCATTGCTTGATCACGGGAGTTCATTCTCCATCTCCGGCCTCCAAAGCAGGACTGCGTTCGGGGGATGAGATTCACGCGATCAATGGCCGGCCTGTTTCGGGGGAAGGTTTATTGCCTGCTATCGTCTTGCAAGCCCCATCCGAAGTGCAGTTCTCCTTGGTAAGATCTGCGCGCTCCGTGGAATCTGGTAACAACTTTGATCATGAGAATGACGGGCTTGAGCAGGAGATTGGCGGGCGTGCCGAAAAGGCTGAAAGTATCACCGTGGTCCTGGCAGGCCAGGCGACTCAGTTGGGCTTGTCGTGGCGAGAGGACGAATGTGAACCTCAGTCGGTGTACGTCACTCGCGTGGTGCCGTATTCTCCAGCGGCTCGGGCTGGCATCCAACTGGGGGATCGGATTTATGCATTGAATGAGAGTGAGATTATGGGGCAAGAAGATTTGTTTACGCAAATACGTGGCACATTGGCTGAAAAACCTGAGACTTTTCAACTGACCCTTGAGACCCGTGGTCGAATCCATCAGGTCGAAGTGAATGTGGGTTTGCCAACCGGCAGGGTAGGGGACCGGTCTTATTGACTAGCCCTAATATTTCCTAAACATTCTGCTACGAGTCCGAATAGCACTGCGTCTGCTGCGTTAAACGATCATTTGGGTGTGCTCAAGTATAGATAATACTTTCCGCACCCAAATCACCGTTTACCTTGCAGCCACAGCACTCTTCGGCCTCTCGCGACGAAATTTATGAAATATCCGAACTAGTGTCAGGCAAGCCGTACTTTTTTGATTTTATAGCAATAAGTACTGGCAGGGCAAAGGTATATTCGGACGTTAACCCAAAAAGCTAAGTTTGACAAAGCACTTGCTTCATTCGGCGTCTTGTTGCAACGACCTCAGTCGCTGCCAGGTGGTAAGTCCAGCCTGATGGCCATCAGACCAATGGATTCGCAAAGCATAGTTACCAACGAGTTCCAGCTTTTCAATAGTAATGTCAGGTGGGATCGTGGTGGTATCCAACAGTTGTTGACCGGTCCACTCGTCCACACAATGGGCGCACTGGCATGAATTTCGCAGGAAAACGTAGGGGTAGTTGCGAGTTTCATCGGACCACTCAACGGCAAGTAGTAATTTATTCGTATGCGCCTCAATATTGATAGGAATGTCTGTGTCACAGCTTTCGGACATAAAGGGCATCTTTCGCAGCTCATGTAGAAGGCTGGAACGAGCGTTAGCACTGTTCCGGCATGGGGTAGATTAATTGAGGTGGTTGAAGTTCCGGGGCAACGCCAGTTCCAACTCCTCATTCCAGCCACCATCATGCCATAATGTCGTACTAATAGAAAAGAGGCAGATGAGAGACGCATGGTTGATATCAACACATCACGAAATGACTAGCCGGTTCCATCGGACTCGACTATACTTACCACAATGATGGCTTGTACCAAGAGAGTCAATTTGGGGATGTGGCGGAACTGGCAGACGCGCTGGATTTAGGATCCAGTTCCTTCGGGAGTGCAGGTTCGATTCCTGTCATCCCCACTTGATTTGGGCAAGCCTCACTTTGCTGAATGTCGCGGGAGCGTTTTCTGAGATGGTGGCGTGAATGGCGCGACAATTGGCATACCAAAATCCTACTCATCGACATAGGTTTTCTCCTGTTGCGTTGCCAAAAAATCAAATAGACGGTTATGTTTTGCACGGCATCCATGGTGCAGCGGTCATTCACTCCAGTGCACTTTCATTGCGGAAGTATAAGCGTTGTAATCTTGTTTCAGATTCTCAAGTTGGGCCGAATCACCGTGCACGGAAACGCGATAATTTAATGTGAACGCTTTGCCGGCTGGGAAGGACTTTGCCTGCACGCCGGGATAGCCTACGCAGAGCGCGCCGTAGTGACGTGTTAACCAACTTGGAGGAAAGTCGGGGTGCGTCGGAGGGATCATCACCGTTGCACCACTGAGGGCTTGGGTACCAACAAACTGTGAGGTGTAATCGGCCCAAGGCAACGGCGTGTCGGGGAGATCTTCGGTAGCGCGACCCGCCGGCACGGTGATAGTAGTATGTTTGTCGTCGCGAGAGGCAAAACGCATGGTGAGGCCACCATAGCTCTTGCCGGCTGCACCCTGAAGCGTGATGGCACGGTCCATGGGAATCCACGTCATCGAGATGTCAATCGCGCGACGTCCTCCTTGGGCCGCGAAAGTGCGTATCCAGACGCGTTCGATCATCACTTGACGCGCACCGACGTACCAACCATTTTCAACGGCCAATACGGCTGCTATCGGTCCCGTCTCGCGGTGGATCCAACGGACAAAACGTTGCTCGATGTTGGAGTAGGTCCAAAGATCGTATTCCTCCTTGCCAATACGCACGTGTGGCCAGGTCCAAAAAATACCGTGGTGGTGGTAGTGATCCTTGGGAAAGTCGTCGGTGATCACTTCCCCGTCAAGGCCCCAGACCGGGTGAATATAGCAGCCGTGACGATGGCGGCGATGATCGTCTTTGGGAACTCGCTGGTCGGTGATTTTTCCGTGGTTGTAGGCCATTACCGGTTGATCGCCTTGCCATATGCCAAGAGAGGCCTCGCTGATTGCTTCGAAGCGGAATTGGTTGAGTGGTTTATTTTTGGATGGTTGTGGACGAAATCGGCGAGTACGACGCGCGGTGTCATTGGGTGGGATCATGACAAGCAGCTGCTGATCCCCTTCAGATAGAGTGCCATCTTCACCCGCTGCCGGAATAATCTGAACTGGCAGTGCCAAATTGAGTCCTATGTTCGTGGCGTCTAACTCGATCAATTCGAAGTGCGCGGCACGATGCTGGTTAAAGTTCTTACCAATCAACACAGCCACCGGCATGGCTACCGGGTTGGTTGGAATTTCGAGCACCGAAGGTTCTCCGGCTACGACGGCAGATGTCATGCAGGTTAAGTAGTAGACAAACGCAGTTGCAAAGAATCGATGGCAGGTTTTTAGATTCATTTTCATGGGGGTTGATTCACCATATGAAAAAAGATGAGTCATTATTTTAGTTGCTGCTGATACTTTAGGAAACTGAAGCGACTTAATCTATATTCATTCGATTGAGTATAGATGGCACGATGTGATTTCACAACTCAATGGTTTTCGATACGATTATCATGTCCCTTGACCGGCTACCGCTATGAATTCACGCGAACGAGTGCTTACTGCAATAAATCATCAAGAGACCGATCGTGTACCGATCGATCTGGGCGGTACGCGGCAATCTGGTATTGCAGCTTCAACCTACCATAAATTGAAGCAGCGGTTGGGAATCGAGTCTCTGACACGCGTGTTTGATTGTTATCAGATGTTGGCCGACGTCGAACGACCCGTCATGGAGCGATTTGGCGCGGATGTGGTCGGTCTTTATCGACCGGATGTCGCCTTTGGCATCCAAAACAAGGAATGGAAACCGTGGCAGTTGTTCGATGGTACACCAGTGGAAGTACCGGCAGGGTTTCAACCACAGACCGAAGCCAGTGGCGACCTCGTGCTATTGCGCGACGACACACCGATTGCCCGCATGCCTGAAGACGGGTTTTATTTTGATCGTTTGGAGACTTACCCTGGTGCCGCGCACACGCCGGTGGAAGAGGTCAATCCACCTCTGATGCCGGGCGAATTGGCCGAACATTTTCACCATCAAGCCGAAGCACTTTGGCAGAATACCGACTTTGCGGTCGTCGCTCCCATGGGGCCTCCTTACGAACTTTTCTTCGGTCTGGGAACGGGGACTTTTCCACTTGGATGATTACCTTGGCGACCGAACCCGACTACGTCAACGCACTGCTGGAGAAGCTTACCGATTTATGGTTGGAAAATTTAAACGTTTCGTCGCCGCGGTAGGCGATCGCGTGCAGATTATACAAATCTGCGACGACTTTGGCATGCAAAATTCTCCATTCCTTTCTCCCAAGATGTTTCGCCAATTGATCATGCCTCATTATCAGCGAGGTACCCGTTGGATTCATGAGCACACCGACATGAAAGTTTTGCTCCATTCCGATGGGGCACTCCGACCGCTCATGCCTTCGATAATCGAAATGGGCGTCGACATTCTCAATCCGGTGCAGACGAGTGCTGTGGGCATGGAGGGTCCTGGGCTGAAGGCGGATTTCGGATCGGAAATCGTTTTCTGGGGCGGTTCGCTCGACTGCCAGCATACGCTTCCGTTCGGAACCGTGGATGAAGTCGCAAACGAAGTTGCCGATCACATTCGTTCTCTGGCAACCGGTGGGGGATATGTCTTTGCACCAGTACACAACATCCAAGCTCGCGTACCCGTTGACAACGTGATTGCAATGTACGATACGGCCCGTTCATTCAGAAAAGAATAGCACCAATCAAGCAGAGGGCTGGAGACTGCTAGAGATTGCCGTCGGAGCCTCCACGCCATCGGTAGTTGAAGTGCGAAAGCGTCGACCAACACCAACTTTGCGTAGCACCGGCCATAGCAAGTGCATGTTGTCGAACAGATAAGGCCAGCGAAAATAGTAACTGGTAAAACACTTGGCATGCAGAGACAGCACTTTCTCACGAGTTAGATGCTCGTAATCCATTACCGGGGTATACATGTTGTAATTGGTGATAGGCAGATCAGAAATTTTGTGTTGCATCTGCTCATAGAATTCAGTTCCCGGGTAAGGAGTGACAATATTAAAGTTGGCAACGGTTGGATTAAGACTTTTTGCATAACTGAGCACACGTAGAATGGAACTGGCTGTATCCTCGGGAAAACCAATCATAAATCCGGCCGCTGTGCGAATGCCTAGTTCGCGGCAATTTGCAATAAACTGCTGCTGCAGATCTTCTTGGATCGGTTTGCGTTTGTAGTGATTGAGGGTATTGTCATTGGGTGTTTCAATACCGACGGTGATACTTGTCAGCCCCACCTCTCGCAGTGCCTTGAGCATTTCCCGAGACATTAATTCGATTCGGCTTTCGACGGAGAATTGTACCTTTCGTGGCAACCGACCCATCCGTTCGATCAATTCCATCAACCGTCGTCGATTGATCCCAAAAAGTGGATCGCGAAATTTGAAAGAACGAAATCCGTGGGCTTGCATGCCGTAACGCATTTCTTCCACAACCCGTTCGGGTGAGAAAAATCGAGTGCGATTCTCGATCAGAATGTAGGGGCAGTAATTGCACTTGAAGGTACAGCCACGGCTCTGTTGAATGAATGCAGTGGGGAATTTCGTGAAATCGTAAACAACTCGAAAACGCCTTGGTGAGAAAAGAGACCAATCGGGCAGTGGCAAGTCGTCCAGATTTTCTACATGGCCCACCTCAACGGTGGGCTCATCAGTAGCGAGCACATCGTCTAACTTCCAGAATAATTGTTCTGCTTCGCCACGAACGATAGTCACGTCCAGATCTGCGAATAGTTCGGGCATCGTGTGTCCCACAACACCGGTAATCAAGATGTGTGCCCCGGGGGATTGGGTCAACACTTTCTCGATAGCTTCTCTTTCCAAATCGATGGTGATCAGTGACGGATTAAATACATACAGATCAAAACCTGTGGGGATGGTATTTTCACTGTACTGCACCTCATGGCCCAGTTTACGGAAGATGCCTGCGAGATTCGCATAGAGCAGGGCAACTGGTCGATAATCCCGCTGCGACATTCGACGAATAATTTTTCCACGAAATCCTCTCTTACCGTGGTAGAGTCCCATCCCGAAACCACCACTGAAATCTTTAGTGACATCCCGTTTTCGGGTATCCCAGAGAACAATGCGCATGCGAGGTTATCCGATTAGGCAGCTCGGAAAGGTTCCTGGTAACTATGCGGAGCCGCTGTTTGTTGGGAAGTGAAAAGTCCATCTAAGGGCAATGTTTCTGAATCCGCACTTATTCCGGGTTGCTCATTCCAATGGCTGCTGACCGGCTTGATTTCATCTCGCCGAGCAATGATACGCGTCTTTCCTTCCGCAAGCAGTCGATAGGTAATGCCACGCCATACTAGGTGGCGCGCTCCCATCGTACTGAGGATGGCTGCCCAATTCACCAGCGCCGCAAGAGGAGTTGCCAGGCAATCGAACCACATTGCTCCAATCAAGTCGTGCCTCTGCTGAGGAAGGTACTGTCGCGCCAAATCGCAGCGAATTGAAGCCCGAACGATGCCCCAAAGATACAGGGCCATACAACACACTGCCGGCAACCAAGTGCCAGGAATTTGCCAGATCAAACCGGCTGCCAATGCTGTCAAACTGCCCCAAAAACCGAGGATCATCAGCGTGGTTGCTAGAAGGGTAAGAGCCCACCATCTGGGCATGTAATGCCGACCAATCAAGTATTGCCGACGAAGGAAATTGAACATCTGATTGAAAGAAAAATCTAGTGGCGAAGCAAGCATGCAAGTCGGTTCGAATTCGACTTTCAAATTCGCTTGTCGGATGAGATTTGTGGCAACCAGGTCGTCGGTCAACATTCCATCCCAAACTTCGCGGAGCTCAAGTCCATCAAACCGTTCGCGAGAAATTGCCCATGACCCTCCCCAAACGGGATTCAATCCTTTGGGGCTATAGAGTGATGCGGCAGTGGCATTGATACTGTGTAGTAAAAGGTTAGCCAGCGTTGGTCGCTCCGGTACAAACCATCGGTATCCAGTTACAATGCCTACCCCGGGATGGCTAAGTCGCTGAACCAACTGACCGAGCCATGCAGGGTGTGGCCGAGCATCGGAGTCGACAAACGCCAGAATTTTTACTTCCGGCGCAAGTTGCCGGGTCGCGATCCGCAAGTTATGAACCTTTTGGCCTGTGTTGTTTGCTTGACCGGCAACAAGAAAACGGCTATTGACATGGGGATATTCTGCTATCAATTGGAGGATGATGGGGCAAGCCGGATCCCGATCACTTTCAACAATGAAGACGAGTTCGTAGTTGTCATAATCCTGACAAAACAACGGACGCAAGTTCTCTTTGAATCCGATGTCGATTCCTTTGCAGGGAGCAAACAAAACGACACGCTGGTCAAGATCAGCGACTGAGGGTGTCTTATTATCCAATTCAGGATTCAACCGAAGCCATGCTTCCTCCTGCTGGCAGCTTCTCTTGGCAACCCTCGTTTTTAAATTGAAACGAGACCGGAGTCGTTTTCGAGCAAAACGACGATGTTCCCATGATTGACAGCTGAGTAAGAATGACTCTAGCAGCGCCAACCCTGTAAATACCGTCGAAATGATAAGCCATGGATAATGCATATAATTCCAGCAAATAATCCTTGGCACTGAACAATTAGATCAAGGGAGCATGCGTGTTCATCTTTTCCTTGCACGATAGAACGATTCCAACAGATGTATCGGGTGCAGTACTGCGAAACTGTAGATATTCCAATTATACTAGAGCTAGAAAGAGTAGTTAAAAGTTTCACCAGTTTGATCTGGTGCCAATCCCGGGAATATCTCAAACAAGTGGTAGCTGAAAGGCATGCCCGTTTGATAGCACTGCTGAGCGGCAAAGACAACTTCGTGCGTTTTGATAGCGTCTTGCAGATTGCAGTGCGACTTGGCCTCATGATCAAGACACCTGACAAAGTGGTCAATTTCACTTTGAAACGGATGATGATCGACGTCCATTGTAGGCTGTTTAAATATATTCAGCTGGAATTTTCCACGGATCGCGGTACACGGGCCGCGCGAGTTTTACGGCTTCCGGGTCGCCAACGATGCACTCGGTTTCTGGATCGAACTGAACCGAGAGGCCGAATCGATACGAAAGGTTGGCAAGTTCGATCCGTTATTTTTAATCTTTTGGGGTCTAATTCCCCGCCGCTTGCGGCGCTAACGAAGTGGAGAGGTGGTATATTGCTCATGTGAGCGAATATATCCACAAGAGTCATAATGTTTCGGTATTGCTATATCACCTGGTGTTTCCAGCGAAGTATCGGCGGGCAGTGTTGGACCGGAAGGTAGATGAGGTATTGAGAGATGTATGTTTGGAAATAGAGAAGCGTTATCAAATAAACTTTCTGGAGATTGGTACGGATAAATATTACGTGCATTTTTTGGTTCAGTCAGTGCCGACGTATAGCGTAACAAAATTGGTGACAATGGTGAAAAGCCTGACAGCACGAGAAATAT
>JBDOMT010000040.1:0-2220 GCA_039831705.1 Pirellulales bacterium
CTCGGTTTTCGAGAAAACCCCATTGGTTGAGCTGTTTTCGCAATCCAATTACAATACCACACAACCCCCTCGTCCTAACCAGTTGCTACTATTCGACTAACGTTGGGACACTAGTGTCAGAAAATGTGTAATAATTCGATATTATATAGACATCGGGGGGGGGGGGCATTCTGTTAGGATAAGCCCTTATGTAGTTTACAAAGTGTTATTTAGTGAGGTCGCCCCGAATGCGATTCGTCAAGAATTTTTTCAGGAAGAGGAAATATCAGATGCACAGTAGGTTCCGGCCGCACTCTATCGTTGATTTGAATGAGCGGCCGCAGCGAATCCTGACACTCGTACTACTGAGCACGCTACTGTCCGGCTGTGGTGAAAAAGTGCCCTTTGAACTGGAAGCAGTAAGTGGAACCATTACTTACAGCGATGGTTCGTTTGTCAAGGCGGATCAACTTCTGTTGAAATTTGTTCCGCAAGGTATCCAGGCGATAGGCAGGGATGCTCCTCGCTCTGCAGAAACTTTTGCCGAGTTGGCCGACGGCACATTTACCGACTTCACGACTTGGAAACATGGCGATGGCGTCATGGTTGGCCGCCACAAAGTGGTCGTGATGTCGCTCCGCGTAGGTAGCCATGGCGTAGGTGAACCGACGAATGCTGTACCGACCTGCTATCATAAAGCCAATAAAACACCTCTTGAGGTGGAAGTAATTTCGGGTGGTGAGAATAGTTTTTCTTTAGAGATTGAAAAGGGTGCCTGAAATGAAAATTTTCCGCAAGAACGCTACGATGCGCATCGGTTTCACACTCGTAGAACTATTGGTGGTTATCGCCATCATTGGCGTTTTAGTAGCGCTGCTCCTGCCTGCAATCCAAGCTGCGCGCGAAGCGGCTCGACGGACGCAATGTCAGAATAACATGAAACAGTTGGGGTTGGCCCTGCAGGACTATCACTCTCAAAACAACACATTTCCTCCCGGTTCTACTTTCGATGAAACCGAACGACGCGCCCCGGAGATGGAGCGTTTTCGTCATACTAACTGGGTGATTTTGACGTTGCCGTTTATCGAGCAACAGACGCTCCATGATTCATTTGACTTGGAGTTGCCGATTTCTGATCCTATTAACCGTACGGCTCGAGGCACACGTGTTGAGGCTATGATATGCCCTTCTGACACAGGACATGAAGTCCCTTTTGACGGTGGCCGTCGTGAAGGTGACAACTGGGCGCGGGGCAACTACGGAGCGAATGGATCGCTAGGAGCGTATACTAGAAATTGGGTGGGGAGAGCTGCCGCGGGCCCCGATGCCGAGTTTTGGCAGAGTTCGCTTACCGGCGGGGTCATGGGAGCAAATGTTTCCCGGAGTATCTCCCAAATAACCGACGGAACTTCCAATACGATTTTGATTGCGGAATTACGAGTTGGTTTGGCGGATAATGATCGACGTGGCACTTGGGCACTAAGCGGACCTGGAGCGAGTGGCCTCTGGATGCATGGCTCTGACGACGCGCTTTCCCCCAACTCGTGCTTAAGTTCCTCCGACAATATTCGTGGATGCGATCTTATCATTAAAGCTGTAGGGATAGGCACTCTTACGTCCGAGTGCATGAGTTGTTGTGCAGGTTGTACAGACACCCAGGCTGCACCACGCAGTGTCCATACTGGGGGAGTGTTCGTAGGTATGGCCGACGGTAGTGTCCGCTTTATTCTGAACACAATCGAATCAGCTAGCCCGTGGCAGATAACCGAGGAAAACGATCTAGCTACTTGGCAGCGTCTGAACGCCGCGAATGACGGCCAACTACCCGACCAGAGCTTATTCTAAGATTTGATTTAGATGCAACGTGGGTCCAACCCCCCAACCCTACCGCATAAGGCGATCGGCAGATAGGAATTTACCTTGAATGGACGAGACGCCATTAGTCATTAGTTATTAGTTATTTGTCAATAGTCATTTGTCAGCAGCTTTCCTTTCTCCAACGGAAAAATGATCACTGACGAATGACAACTGAAGACCACCGCCTGAAGGCGGAGGGTTCGCCGACAGTCGGCTAAAGCCCGACTTTCTGGTTATGGCTTACTTACCGCAATCGCCACGAAGGGGCGAAAGCATCTAGCCGTGGGGCGTGAGCCCACGGTGGCGTTTTCAGATTATTCCCTAGCCCTGAAAGGGCGACAGCGAGTGGCCCAAGCGGAAAATTGGTTTCGTTAAAAACGGCTG